>JAFUNW010000356.1 GCA_017472905.1 Bacteroidaceae bacterium | reverse complement strand
ACTTGCTCGAATCCTCCACCGTTGGTTTCTACACGGGCAAAACATCCCATTTCAATGATGGCCGGAGCCACTTTCATCAATTGGTCTACGCGAGGCACGTATTTTCCGGCACTTTGCCACATGTCGCGGAAGACCAAGCTGAATTTTACTTCTTTCTTCATCTTTCCTATCTATTCGTTATATTTTATCAATTGAATGTATACCTTATATATAATAAGGTGTAATTTGTTGGGGGAAACTTTGGAAAAGGGGAGAACTTCTTGTTTACTGAATTTTCTCTACTTTAGCCAACTTTCCTTTACCATTGGTTACAATGTTTACGGCTTCTTTGATAGCGGCCAACGTGTTCGGGTCAATAACGACAGGAGCAGGAGATGTTCCTGAGTTCTTTTTCTCTACGACTTCTTCCGGAGCCACTTTGTTGACAATGGTAATTAAAAGTTTACTAAGATTAATGACGATGAGCAGAATGGTAAAAACGGTAATCATACCTACAGCCATCAGCATCAGTGCATAATTGATATTTTCCATAAATCTGTGTTATTTATTATGTTTTCGTCTTTTTGATGTTTAAATCGGACCTTTTGACCGAAAAACGCACAAAAATACAATTTTTTGCTTAAATATACACGTACACTTTTCCCAAAAAAACAAAAAAAACGAGCAATGATTGTCTTTTGTATTTTTATTCAAGAAATGGTATTGATTTTGGAGTGGAATCTGATTTCTCGTTCTTAGAAGATAGGAGGGAATTTACAAATAAAGGCCGCATCCGGTGAGATGCGACCTTTATTATATCAGGTTGTAATTTGTTTACCTATTAACGTACTACGATAGGTTTGTACTTCGGTACGAGAGTCTTCATGATAGACCATGCTACCAAGTAGGCTACGGCACAGATGCAGAACACAATCATATAACCGGCTTGTTTGCCTTCAAATCCCATGAAAGTGAATGCTTGTCCCATCTCTTCAGAGTGTGTAAACAATGCACCGGCTCCTTTGTTGATTAGGAATGAACCGATACCTCCGGCCATACCGCCGATACCGGTAATGGTAGCGATGGCACTCTTCGGGAACATGTCACCGATGGTAGAGAAGAGGTTGGCACTCCAAGCCTGGTGTCCGGCTCCGGCCAGACCAATGATGATGGCAGGCCACCATACAGAGATTGCCCCCATGCTTTGTGCGAATAGGGCGGGCAGCGGCAAGAAAGCGAAGATAAGCATCGCCTTCATACGTCCTGCATAAGGATTCATGCCCTGTTTCTCAACGAACAACTTGGGAAGGTATCCACCGTAAAGTGAAAGAAGAGTTACGATGAGGTAGAGAACAAAGATAAGCATCATACCTGTTGAAGAGGAAGAGCTGTATCCGTATTGGTCAGAGAAGTAGGCGGGAGCCCAGAACAAATAGAACCACCATACTCCATCGGTAAAGAACTTACCAACGGCGAAGGCCCAAGTTTGTTTGAACTTGAAGCACTCCAAGAATGAGAGTTTGCGTTCAGGAGCACCTGTTTCCTGTGCGGGTTCATCGTCTTTGTCTTGTTCGATGTATTCCAATTCGGCTTTGTTTACATATTTGCTGTCTCTAGGTTTGCTATAGAGGAATACCCAGAAGAACATCCAAACGAATCCGAGTGCACCGATGATAATGAAAGCCATTTCCCAACCTCCACCAACACCTAAGTCTTTGAAGTATTGAGCCAATACAGGGATGGTCATCGGAGCGGCAAGCGCACCTACTGAAGCTCCGGCATTGAATACGGATGTAGCGAAAGCGCGGTCTTTCTTGGGGAAATATTCTGCTGTAGTCTTGATCGCTGCGGGGAAGTTACCGGCCTCACCAAGTGCAAGGATGCAGCGTGCGGCAATAAAGAACCAAACGCTGGTTGTTGCAATGGTTACGGCGATAGCTCCTGTTGCGGCAGTCATTTCTGCTACAGAGCCGATGCCATCGATTGATTGCATGGTAGCCCAACCACAAGCTGCGTGCAAGCAGGCACCTGCACTCCACACTCCGATAGCCCAAAGGAATCCTTTCTTGGTTCCCATCCAGTCAACGAAGCGTCCGGCAAACAACATGCAGAATGCGTACACGATAGAGAATACAGCTGTGATGTCACCATAGTTAGCATCGGTCCAGTGAAATTCGGGAGCGATGAAGTCTTTCCATGTTAGAGACAACACTTGTCGGTCCATGTAGTTGACCGTAGTGGCGACGAAGAGCAAGGCACACATCACCCACCTGAAATTGGTTTTTTTGTCTGTTTGATTTATACCCATGATACTAGTGATAAAAATTATTAAATTTGAATTTGGCGTCAAAGGTACGCGTTTTTTTTTGGCTTGCAAAGATATTTTCGATAATTTTGCCCGCTGCTAAGTTTGTATAACGATTAATAGATAAAAATAAGCATGAAAAAACTAATTTTATCCTTTTTAGGAACATTTTGTTGGTTGTGTGCGTTACCGTTGTGCGCACAAGTGGTTAATTCAAGTCTTCCGATGTCAGTTCGCTTGGCTGAGTCGGAAATGATTCGCTGTCCGGAATCCTGGCAACTCGACTTTCAGCCCAAGTTGAAGTGGGATTATT
>JAFUNW010000355.1 GCA_017472905.1 Bacteroidaceae bacterium | reverse complement strand
TTCCACTCCGCTGTTGATGGGAGCATAGCAGGTATATCGTCCCCACGAAGCCATCATGCGGTCATAGCCGGAACGACTCAGAATGGTATTGAACAGAGAAAATACCGAATCGTTCTCCTGAAGATAATCTTGAATGGTCTGACCGGTGAATGTGTACAAATTAGCTTCATCCGGCTCTTTGTTACAAGAGGTGAATGCTACCGTTGTACCCAACATCAACCCTAAAGCGACCTTTACTATATTCTTATTCATAATTTATTGCTATTTATCTTGAAGCAACTGATTGCTTATTAATAATTCTTTTCGTAAGTATCGTCACTCTGATATACAGGATTCTGAACCAACAGAGGATTCACATCCATTTCACTTTCCAAAACAGGCATATACAAGTAAGGCTCTGTCGGCATCTTGGCAGTAACACCTGTTCCTCCTCCGGAAGTGTATTTACGAGCTATCAGTTTCAACATCTCGCTGTAGTTCTGTGCAAAAGCACCTCCCTGTTGTGCCAACGTAATGTGATAATTCACACCGGTCGTGTGGCGATAGTTATACCGGAGCATGTCAAACCAACGTTTGCCTTCGAAACAGAGTTCTCGTGCACGTTCGTCCAATATCAAGGTTTCCAAAGTTGCAGCCGTTGAAGCCAAACCGTTGAACGTTGCAACCTGTTTCGTTACAAAAGAGGTTAAATCATCACCCTCCGAATAGGGCTCTTTTGAAACAGCATATTTGGTTGAATCGATACTGGTTGAAGCATCGATACGGGCACGAGTATTTACTATCTGTGCCAAACGAGCTGCATTTACATTCCAGCCGGCAACAGCCTGATTGATTTCATATAACTGATTTGCTATTTCCAGCTTTTCTTCGGGAGTAGCGGCTGTCTCAATTTTTTCTACCAGGTCTGCATGGGTATTGGCATACAACAACCCTTTTTGTACCAAAGCCTCGGCTTTCATCAGCATCACATCGGTCACGCGATAGAAAATCCAGTTTTGATCGAACGGAGAATAGTTCGGAATCGGACTGGTTTCACCTTCGGATAGATCTGCTTCAAGCATACCCATGAATGAAAATCTGGAAGTTGCCACATATTTTCTCACAAGGAAACCGACATCGCCGGGAAGGTTGAATTGGAATACACTTTCGCAACCACGCACATCCTTGGCATAAGCCGTATTGTTGAATACATGGTTGGCATCGGCACTTACCTTGGCATAAACATCGCTCGCAAAGAATTGAGGCTGAGTACTGTTGTCTTTGTATCTGTTATAGACAATGCACAGACCCGGATTTTCCCTAAACTGCAATTCTAAGATCGACTCACCATCATTTCCTTCAGAGAACGGATAGAAATATTGATAGTATGGATTCAAGCCATAGCCATCGTCATCCACTGCATTGGCCGCATCGTAGGAAGGACGAAGAGCGGTATTGTTCTTCCGATTCTGATGAATCACTTCGCAACATTCTATGCACTTGTCGTAGCTCTTTGCATCCCCAAGCACCGAAGCTTTCCACAAATAAACATCGGCCAACAATGCATATGCACCGTCTCGTGTAATGTAGCCGCAACGGGTCCAATCTGAAATAGACTGAGACACAAGCAGGTTGTCTTTCACCTCTTCCAAATCAGCGATAATCCGGTCGATTACTACACTCGGAGCCTCCTGCGAAACAAGCATGTTTTGCGAACTGTTCTTGTAAGGTTCCAAAACCAAAGGTACATCCCGGTATACGCGAACCAAATAGAAATAGCAAAGCGCACGCAAAGCCTTCATCTGTCCGACATTGTTCAAGTGGTCTCCCTCCATGTAGTTGGGGTCGATGTCCATTACATCGGCCGATTTGCTGATAACCAGATTACAAGCATTGATTACAGCATACAAATCGTTCCAACTGTTATAACTATTGGTTGTCTGGATATTTGCCGAGTTGATTTGGTTCAATTCTCCATTATTAATCTGGGTATTGACATTCAACTCATCCGAACGCGAAGTCCACACCACGAGGCGCTGCTGCACATTGCTGCTCGCCATCTTAGCATAAGCTCCGTTGACCATCATGGCCACATCGCTTTTCGTTTGCCAGAAATATTCTTCTACGGTCTTGTTCTCCGGTAGAAGTACGGTATCCACACAAGATACCAAGGCAAAACTCGTCAATATAATTGATACTATTTTTTTCATATACTTAGCTGTTTAGAATCCAATAGAGATATTAGCAGTGAAAGATTTGGCACGAGGAGTCTGCGACTTATCCGTAGCCACTCCCCAGGCACCGGTTGAAATTTCCGGGTCTACACCTGAGTACTTCGTCCAGCAGAAGAGGTTGTTCACTGTCACATAGAAACGAAGGTCGTTCAATCCCCAATTCTTTATCATCTTACGATCGAAGTTGTAACCAATCTGCAAGTTCTGGAAACGCAAGAAAGAACCGTCTTCCACATAGCGGCTTGAACCTTGATAGTTGTAGGCCGAATAGTCATCAACCTTGTAAATGGCACGCGGCATCATGGTCACGTCTCCGTCTTTACGCCAACGCCAATTTACTGAAGAGGCCTGATTGTAGGCTGTTGACATTGACTCCAGGTCCAAACGGGCTTGGTTAATAACCTTGTTTCCGTAGCGGAACATGAAACGGGCTTTCAAATTCCAACGACCATAGTTGAAAGTCAAGTTGAAACCTCCGCTCAACTTAGGCATACTGTTGCCCAAGTAAACAATATCCAATGCATTGATCTGTCCATCGTGGTTAATGTCTTCATATATGGCATCACCTCCCTGGAAATAATAAGTCGGGTCGATGTTGTCCTTCACATAGTTGTAAACCATGCGGCGGGGCTTGCCGTTTGCATCCATCACCACCTTACCGTCATGACCAATCACTACCGGGAATGTTTTACCATCGGCCAGCATGTTATTCAGTTCGGCTTCAAACTGGTCATTGTTCCATCCTCTCTCCGTACGCATGTTGTTCAGGTATTCATACGAATATTGGTAGACACCTTTGTAACGGAAACCATAGATAGAACCTAATGCATTACCTACTTGAATTCGGTTTTGGAATGTGGACCGGTCGGTTGCTGTCCAATCGGAGTTGATGGAAGCCAACACTCTTTCATCCATTTCGGTGATTTCGTTGTAGTTTTGCGCCAAGTTAAATCCGGCACTCATCGAAAACTTACCAACCTTGATGAAGTTGCGTGCATTGACGTTGATTTCCCATCCATCGTTCGTCATGCTACCCACGTTCTGGTAAGCCAATTCCGGATAACCGGTTGTACCGGGAATTCTAACTTTTTTCTGAAGCAGGTCTTTCGTATCTTTGTGATAATAGTCGAAATCCACATTAATCAAGTCGTCCCAGATACCCAAATTGAAACCGAGGTTGTAAGAGGTTGTCTTTTCCCAACGCAAATCATCGAGTTTCAAGCCGTCCATATCAGCACCGCTCTCACCGTTGTAACTCAGGGAACCCAAATTGTAGGAGTTATAGAACAGGTAATCTGCATCCGGTGCTTTACCAACCACACACCACGATGCACGCAAACCCAACAGAGACATGTATTTGCGCAATGGATCGAAGAATTTCTCATCCGAGATGTTGTAACGCAAAGATACACCGGGGAAATATGCCCACTTTTGCTTCGGTCCGAACTTGGAGTCGCCATCGGCACGCATCGAGAAACCGAGGTTGTAGATACCCTTGTATGAGAAGTGGGTATTGTAAATCCAATATTGCGAATTGGCACGGCTGTTGCTACTGCTCAAACCGTTTATATCTTTATCCGGATCATACGGCAAAGCACCCGGAGCTGTCGGAGAGGTAATTCCGTCCGGCAACAAGAACTGACGTACATATTGCGCTGTACTCTTCTGCGTACTCATTTCGTAACGGGCAAGCATGGTCAACGACAAGTCTTCGTTCTTGAAGTAAGGAGTATAGATAAATTCAGCACGCGCTCCTACTCTCAAGCGGTTGCTCTCATCCTTTTCACTGGTGTTGTAGCTGTATGTACTGTTTCCCCATATATTGGAAGAGACTCCGGCAGCACAATAGGCCGGTACCGAGCGGGCATAGATATCGAAATCGACCCGTCCGTTAAAAGTCAAACGATGTTGTCCGTGTTCCACTCCAAGCAATTCATATTTCAAATTGAAGTCCGGAGTAATGCGGTAGGTACGATCGTTCTTCCAAGACAATTCCGAATAAGCAATGGGGTTACCCAATCCACGAATGTCGCGCAACTCATACGAAGAGTAGTTTCCGGTGTATGGAGTCTGTCCCTTATCCGGGTCACCTTCCGGACTCATGATGTAAAACTCTTCGGTATCACGTCCTTGAGCATCCTGACGATAGACACTCATGTTCGGAGCCGTCTTTTGAGCGATGTTCAACAAACCGGTATAGTTCTGCAGGTTGTCGGTATAAGTCAACGCAAAGTTGGTAGAGAAACGAATACGGTCCGACACATTATAGTCCAAGACCAAACGTGTAGACAAACGATCCAGTCTCTGTTGGATGATTGAACCTGTCTGGTGGTCATATCCTCCGGAAATACGGAACTGTGCCTTTTCACCTCCACCGGTGATGTTCAGGTTCCAAGAGTGCATCGCACCAAACTTTGTAACCAAATCTACCCAGTCGGTATTGTTGTTCCAGTTTTCATATTCCGCCCACGACTTGTCGTAGTTTATTTCACGAATATTGGCTGTTGCTGTATTAGACTGGCTCGGATTGTAGAACTCCTCTTTGAGCAACATGGTGTAGTCGTCACCGTTCAAGAGGTCATACCCTTTCGGCTGCCACGTACCGGTAAACTTATAAGAGAAGTTTACGCGCGGTTTTCCCCGACTTCCGCGTTTGGTAGTAATCAAGATTACACCGTTCGCACCTTTCGAGCCCCATACGGCAGTTGCGGCAGCATCTTTCAAAACATCAATCTTGGCAATGTCATCCACATTCACCGAAAGCAACGAAGCATATTCTTCGTCATTGGCATTGGTAAAGTCGAACGATTCGTCCGGATTATCGAAGATTTTATCGTCCACTACAATGAGCGGTTCGGCATTACCGTTAATGGAGGTCACACCACGCAAACGCATGGTTGTACCCGAACCGAGGTTACCTGAGTTGACCACAATGTCCAAACCGGCAATTTCTCCTTGCAAAGCTTCGTCTGCCGAAGTAAACGACATACCTTCCACTTCTGTCAGGTCGAATGTCTGGCGAGATACGGTCAACTCTCTGTCCGGAATGGAAAGTCCTCCGGAAGAGATTCGATTTGCACGAACCGTTACCTCGGTCAACGCGGTAGACTCTTCTTCCAATACAATTTTGAATGTTGAATTGTTTCCGATAGGAATTGTCTTTGTTTTACTACCCACGTAGGAAACCACCAACCTGTTTTTGGGGTTCTTAATCTCCATAGAGAAGTTACCCATCATATCCGTTTGTGCTGCACTGACAATACGATCGTCAGCATCCCGTTCTGTGACGTTGGCCAACATAATCGGCCCCATCGCATCTTCTACCGTACCTGATATCACCCGGCTTTGAGCCAGAGCTACCTGCGAAAGTACACAGAACAAGAGCATCCATAGAATTCTTGATTTCGGCATAGTATTCAATCTTTATAGTTATTAGCTGTTTTTACTAGTTGTGGATAGTTCTGTACCGCAGCATTCATTGCCGCCGGTGATTTCCACGCATCGTCATATCGTTTGCTGGCATTGAAGCAGAGCGGAATGCTCACCTGATGCACCGCAGCAAAAGAAGAGACTGCGATTGCCGTAGCACTTTCTTTCTCCTGATCATATTCATAGTCGCGAGTCATCTTGTTGACCAAGCGTTTCGTATCGTTTGCGTCAATTTGAATGGTCCGTCCGGAAGCATCTTTCACGGTCAATATTCCGTCCGTACTTTCCAGATTGATATTCACGGGAATACCCAAGTCTGAAGAGTAAAGCGACTGATACGTAATATTCTCCACATAGTTGTCGGCAAACACCGAGTTGTTTTGGAAATGGTAACGTACAAAGGCACGCAACGCATTCAGTTTGAGCAGAACCCGGGTTTTGGCTGCAAGAACTTCATCATCGGGATAATCCTCTTCGTTCAAGCCATAGGTATTGTAGTCTTCGTAAATTTCCTCTGTTTTGGGGAGTCCCATTGCATAGGCAGCTTCCATCGCTTCGTTGTCCGGAGCATAGAACGTATAGTTATATCCATTGAAGAAGTTCACATTCATGTCCAATGCTTTATTACCCTTGGGAGAGAAAACAATGTAACGCTCTTGTGGTGCAGTACCTTGTTCAACCGTGCCTTTGA
The DNA here is from genome assembly GCA_017472905.1 of Bacteroidaceae bacterium. GTDB lineage: Bacteria > Bacteroidota > Bacteroidia > Bacteroidales > Bacteroidaceae > Phocaeicola_A. Next base: position 4,545 of record JAFUNW010000355.1, on the reverse strand, counting down.
TTCCGGCCCACTCAAGAACATTGGGGTCATCAAAGATGGCGCACATCTCCAGGAACGATGAGAATCGATCCATGTGGTTGTACAACAACTTGCTGACACTGGTAATGGAAGGCTGAATCACGTTGTCCAATCGGAATGCCCATCCATTCTGTTCAGGCCAGACCTTTTCTATTTTGGCCGGTTCCATGTTGTTGTCTATTTGCGCACCTCCGGATACCTGACCGGAAACGATTCTTCCGTCATTATCGAAAGAAAGGTCAGAGATGCGGATAGCTCCACCGTGTTTGGTTAAATAATAGTTGTTGGTGATCTCTTCACCGGCTTCCAACACCACTGTGTTGTAGTTCAGCAGGTCATGCACCTGAGAAGCATATTCCGAAGAAGTGGATGAAGAGGTGGAAGAGGGAGACAAATCAAGTACGGTATTCCGCACTGCAGGATTGATTTCTCCGGTTTCCGGATTGAAATCATGTATTTTAACGCCGTAATAGGTCTTCATTTGTGTTTCAGAACCCGGCGCATAATCTTCGTATGCATAAAATTCCAAGGCACTGGGATTGGCCGAACCCAACGAAACCGGGTCTATGAAACATTTTGCCAACCCCTCGTTTGAAGGAATGAAATAGAGATAATTGGCTTTCATTGCCATGAGATAGTAATACATTTCCGCACCGAAGAGAGAGGGTTTTGAACCCGTAACCCTATCTTGAGTGAAATAACCTATCACAGAGAGGTCGGGATAGGTAATGGCCGGACCAAGTACAGAAAGATATTGATTCGGTGCAATCATCCGATTCATCTTGTAGATAACACCGTTATTGGCTACTTTCACATCGTAACGACCGTCTGCCGTTACCGCCAAATCCTTTTTGCTCAATCCCATGAAGTCTCCGGAACCATCGTCCGTCAATGTTCCGAATTTACTGGGTACTGAGGCTACGAACGAACTTTGCAACATGTTGTTCACAAACGCTGTAAGAATGCCGTTGCCCTTGTTATGCAAAGCATCCAGGTTTGCTTCCAGGTTTTCCCGAGTATTAGGCAAGTCGCCATAAAGTTCAATGAAATAAGCACCGTCTCCATTGGGGCCGAAATACTCGGCAATGACATCATCGGTCGGTGCCAGAATAGCTCCCATGTCAGCCAAGCTATTCACCGATGAATAATATTGGTTCCATCCCAAGTCCCATTCCAATCGTTTGGTCTGAGCTACCGTTCCTCCGGTCGGTTCCAGGTTGAGGACACTTCCTCCTTGCGAACGTTCCGAGAAGTAACGAACCTGGTAAATCGAGTCGTCGATAGTGGGACGTCCGTTTTGTCTGGCCCACGCATTGTAGTTGTTCGTGGTATTTGCGTCATAGAACGGAGCGCAAAAATAGTCTATAATACGAGACATAAACTTCAAGTTCCCATCTGGGCGCGCAGCTTCCTCGCGCATAACTTGTGCAACATTGCCGACCGGAACCAACACGTCACTTACTTGATGAATGTATCCGTTGGTACAAACAATGTCTTGATTGATAATCTTATTTTGGAAAATGTAAGCCGTATCCGAATTAACGACCGTTGTACCAACCGGTTCACCGCGCAAAATGCCGAAGTCGCTGTCTGTACCGTTGGTAGTAATGGCGTTGTTCAACATCTGCTCACGAGTAAAGTGAATCATCATCGGCTTGGTCGCATCGTAAACGACATGAATGCCTTTGTTTCGGAAACTGTCCCAATAATAGTTGTTTTGGGGCATCTTGTCGCCATCGAAGATATAGGTAATGGTATCGGTGACACTGATATTCGTTTCGTGTTTGATTGCTACTCCCCGATTGACATTGTTGGCGTCCTTTTCTACGTTCGACAACATTCCGGCCAACATTGCGTTGTCCAGCATCGAAGAATAAAGCAACTGCTTTTTCAAGCCTTCTCTCTTATCCAAATCTTCGTAAGATTTTATTCCATAAGGATTGTTTTGAAAGAAGCGTTCGAAAGCCTCATCGTTGGCGGGGAATATGGTTTTGCTACCCGTCCGGGAAAGAACTTCGGCATACCCGAGGTCGTCTATCAACCGCAAGTAATTATCAAACGTACCCGTCAGATGGGTTCCGCTACGAAGTTCCTCATAAATACTCTCACCCAGCCATGACGGTTTTGTTCCCTCGGGAACCAACTCGTCTTTCTGACAAGCGGTCATCATCCCCATGACTACAAGAGAAGCAGATAAAATGAGTTTTTTCATACTGTTTATTTAATCGTTATACTATCAGTTTCGCTATGTCTTATCAACGATGGCGTGTTTTTATTGCAGTTTTGTAAGTTCTATTTGAGGAGATAAATGGAGTTAAATGGAGATAGTCGCTTGGCTCCTTAGGGGAGATAAAAGCCAAATGTTTTGCAAAACCATTGGCCTTTATCTCCATTTATCTCCATCTTATCTCCCTTTATCTCCCATACATTATATGTAAAAGGTAAAAGGGCAGCATCAAAGTCTTAACACTGCCCTTTCGAGGTTATTGCTTAATTACTTATTTTGCAATTTTCTTCTGACCATCTTGGATGTAGAGTTGTCCCTTCACAGGATTTGAAATCGGTTGACCCAAAATGTTGTACATGATTCCGTTGGTCGGTCTAACCGGAGCCACAACTTCAGTTTCCTCGATACCGGTTGTCGGTTCAGCAGGAATGTTGTAAACCTTCAAGTTATCGAACCAGCAACGGCGGTCTGCATTGCTGTAGTTAGAGTAAAGAACGAATTGTCCCGGAGCTTCTGTCTCGAAGAGAATCTCTTCGGAAGTAACGGTACCTCTAGAACCGCTGGTAGTACAATACATGACTCTTGCACCGTAGTCAAGCACGATGTCGAAGTGAGTACAGTTGCTGGAAGCAGCAATGGCTGAATTTGAAGCAGAAGAAGAACCCACACCGGCAATATTTGCGTTGTAGTCCACAGCAAATGTGTTCAAATCATCTACTCCTGAATATTTAGAGAAGTAGAGACCACAAATGGTATCACCGGCAGCTGTCAACACTTTGTAACCGGCTTTACATTTATTCAAGTTACCTACAAAGAGGTCGAACTGGATGTTTACGATGTCGCTCTCTTTTGCCAAAGCATCTTTAATCTCAACCACAGCTTCAGAGTTACCTACGCGAAGCATACCCAATGAGTCGGTCAAAACAACGGCTCCGGTAACTGCGTCTGTTGCAGAGCCCCAACCGAGACCGTAGCAGTAAGAACCTGTAATATCCGTGAACTTCATGGTTCCCTTTGCACCATCGATGGTGTAGTAAGTTTCAACCAATTGTTCGGGATCTTCGTGAGTCACGAATACGGCCGGAGCCTCTTGTGTACCGAAGTCGATGTCGATGACGGCGTTAGCCACAATCGCCAGCTTGAACTCTTCAACCATCGCTTCCAAAGCCACTTTTTGGTCAACAAGCGCAGTAGAATCTTCTACAGAGAACGGAGCTTTCAGTTTATCGTTGTACATCGCTTCAGAAGCAGCGATGGCAGATTCCAAATCAGCTTTCTTCGTTGAAGAGCCATAGATACGTTGTGCCAAAACAGCTTCTGCTGCCTCTACTGCAGTCGGCATGTTGGTCAACGGAGTGTTCTTGGCAGTAAAGATGTTGATGTAGTTGTTGTTGAGGAAACGAACACCTTTGTTCATGATGGTGTCGGCCAACGTTTCGTAGTTGTCCATCATAGCCAGGATTTCCTCTTGACTCAGGGCTGTCCATGCATCGTAGCGGGCTTGTGCTTCGGTTACACCCACTTGCAAATCCTCTTTACCCCAAGGCAACAACACTTGGTCGGCAGCCAAATATCCGTTGGCTACATCCAAACGGCCTTTCAAGGCTTCGAGTTGAAGTTCTACGGCTGCAAGGTAAGCCTCTTGTTCCGGAGTCAATTGTCCTTCTACCAATACCATATAAAGTACCGGAGAGTAGAACTTTACATCAAATCCGTAAGTATGTTCAGTCGTAGTGTTACAGATGATACCCAAAGTCACCTCTTTCTCTTCCGTCAACGTATATTGATATACATAGTCGTTATCGACTGCCGGGTCAAGCAAGAATACATCGGTAGTTTCGTCGTTGAAGAACAATTGTGTACCGGCAACCTCTTTGGCCCATGAACGTTTCCAATGGCCTTTGTTCTTAGACATCATACCGCCGGAACCGGAAACACCCCAGAAGTAAGTACCCGGCTTCAAAGTTGTAGTCAACGTAGCGATGTTGTCGTACGGGCCGGCAATTCCAGCCTGCCATTGAATACCCATATGCATATCTGTATATCCTTCCTTATTCTTATGTCCCCAACGGTCCGTAGACCAAGTCCAAGGAGCCTTACCATTATATTCTGCACTTAACTTGTTATAATGTCCGGTCCAATTCATCCAGTTGGCAGAGTTGTTTCCTGTATTGCTAGAACCATCGGTAGTCATCACAGAGTTCAAAACATTGGAGAACTTCTCGTTAACCACCTCGGCCCACATAGCTTCCACATTCTCCATCAGGGTAGCCATTTCTTCGGCAGAAGCATTGTTGGCA
>JAFUNW010000039.1 GCA_017472905.1 Bacteroidaceae bacterium | reverse complement strand
TCCGTAATACCCCAATCCTTCGCCTCGGCGTGATGCCGGCATGATGTCTATGACGACCGTATTTCCCCCTACGGTAACAGTCCCAAAGGATAGTCCATGTACGATTCGCACCATGATGAATATACTGAGTGTACCGGCTAAGATGTATCCGACAAACATGGCTGTAAAAAAGAAGTATGAAAGCAGATAGAGAGGTTTGCGAGCGAAGGAATCGAGCAAATAGCCGGAAAATGGGCGAATGCAGAGGGCTGAAATGGTATAACATGAAAGAATGGCGCCAATCATGGTATTTCCACAAAGAAAGGTTTCCCGTAAATAAAAGGGCATGACGGGGATTAGAATCCAAAAGCCGAAGAATAGTAGAAAATTGGCTAAAAGGATGAGGTAATAATCTTTGGTGAATAGTTTGTCTTTCATTCTTTATATAGAGAGTTTCGGGATGTTTACAGCAAGCGCGGGTTATACGTGAAAATGCATAATCCGCGCTTGTGTATATGTATCGAATAGACGTTTTTAGTTTGCTGCTTCAAATTCCTTAAGGAAACGTATGTCGTTTTCAGAGAACATACGCAAGTCTTTTACTTGGTATTTGAGGTTGGTGATACGTTCTATACCCATACCTAACGCATATCCGGAATAAATTTTGCTGTCAATTCCGTTGGCTTCCAATACATTGGGGTCGACCATTCCACATCCAAGAATTTCAACCCAACCGGTGTGTTTACAGAATGCACATCCTTTTCCTCCACAGATGTTGCAACTGATGTCCATTTCGGCAGAAGGTTCTGTAAAGGGGAAGTATGAAGGGCGCAGACGAATCTTGGTGTCCGGACCAAACATCTCTTTGGCAAAGAGTAGCAAAGCTTGTTTCAAGTCTGTGAAAGAGACGTTCTTATCTACGTATAAGGCTTCTACCTGGTGGAAGAAGCAGTGTGCACGATAGCTGATGGCTTCGTTGCGGTATACCCGTCCCGGACAGATGATTCGGATGGGAGGTTGAGAAACTTCCATGACACGGCTTTGTACAGACGATGTGTGTGTACGCAAAATGATGTCCGGATGAGCTTCAATGAAGAATGTGTCTTGCATGTCGCGTGCAGGATGATCTTCTGCGAAGTTCATGGAAGAGAATACATGCCAATCGTCTTCGATTTCGGGACCTTCTGCCAAAGAGAAGCCGAGACGAGCGAATATGTCAACTATCTCGTTCTTGACGATGGAAAGCGGATGGCGTGTTCCAATGTTTATCGGATAAGCCGTACGTGTCAAATCCAAATCGTTGTGAAGAGTCTCTTTGTTGTCGAACGCTTCTTTCAAACTATTAATACGTTCTTGGGTTTTGTTTTTCAGCTCGTTGAGTTTCATGCCGACCTCTTTTTTCATCTCGGCCGGTACGTTACGGAAATCAGCCATCAATTCGTTGATGACTCCTTTCTTACTCAGATATTTGATGCGGAGAGCTTCCAATGCTTCGGCGTTTTCAGCCTGCATGTTTTCAACTTCCGTAAGGAGTTGCTCGATTTTTGCTATCATATTTATGTGTTCCTTTTATTATATTCGGTTTAAAAACGGTGCAAAGTTAATTATTTAAACCGAAATAAGTAGGAAAAATAGAAATAAAAGGTGTACTTTTGCACGAAAAGATTGATTCGACAAAGTATTTTAAAGTAGAAACAAAAAGATAATAACGATTCATGAAAGGAATAAAAGGCATAATCTATTGGGTTTTGGCTGTTTTCTGTTGTGCTTGTATGGGCCAGAAAGGAACTGATACCGAGAAGGAGAACAGACAAATGAGAAAACAACTCCTTTTACAAGAGTTTGCCGATACTCTGTTGTCGGAGCAGGATACTTTCCCGTTGAATGCAGACAAGTTGTTTGAAGACTTTCTTTATTTATATGCGATGGAAGAGAATGTTCAGCGCCACCGAACGATTTTTCCTTTACCACATCGTTGTGCCGAGGGGGATTCTTTAATAGAAAAAAGTGAATGGATATATCAGCGGATATTTCCCGAAAATGAATTCTATCTGATGCTTTTTGATAATGAGGAGCAGATGGAAATAGAAAAGGATACCAGCATCAATCAGGTGGTATTAAGTAATGTAGATGTTCTTACCGAACAGATGAAGAACTATTGTTTTATACGTCAGAACGGTCGTTGGGCGCTGAAGAACATAGAGAGTTGTTTTTTGAAGTCGTCCGAGAATTCTGATTTCTTGCGTTTCTTTTCACAATTTGTTAATGATTCGGTATATCAAAACAGTTGTTTGGAAGATCCGTTGACTTTCGTTACGGTTGATTCGGAAGATGAATTCACTATCATTGAAGCGACTATCAACAAGGAGCAGTGGTTTGCTTTTGCTCCTGTTTTACCGAAAGGTAGATTGGTGGTGCTCGATTATGGTCAAAAGCAATTGGAGAAATCCCTGCAAAAAGTAGTGATATTAAAAGATTTGTCAGGCAGTACATATCAAATATTTCATTTCGATAAAGAGGGAAAATCCTGGAAAATGACGAAATATGAGGATGTCAGCAATTAATGAGAGTGTAGAAACCAGCAACTTATTAATATATAGAAATACTATACATGAAACAATATATCAATTGTTCGTTGAAGCCCTATCATACATTTGGTATGGAAGTAACGGCTTATCGATTGGTGGAATATGAAACAATCGAGGAGTTACGGGATTTGTTACATCGCGTTCGTACGGAATGGAGCGGTAAACCTTGGTTACATATTGGGGGAGGCAGTAATTTGTTGTTTATAGGTAATTTCTTTCCGGGAGTTGTGCTTCACTCTTCTTTATTGGGTTTGGAGGTCGTACAGGAAAATGATCAAGAAGTGCTTCTTCGTGTCGGTTCCGGAATGGTATGGGACGATTTGGTTGCCTATTGTGTCGATCAAGGATGGGGAGGAATGGAAAACCTTTCAGCTATACCGGGTGAGGTAGGTGCGAGTGCCGTACAAAATATAGGAGCTTATGGTCGGGAGGTGAAAGATTTGATTGTTTCTGTTGAGACTCTTGCAGTAGATACCGGTGAACGATGCCGGTTTAGTTGTGAAGATTGTAATTATGGCTATCGGAGCAGTATTTTCAAGAAACAATTGCGTGGGCAGCATATCGTTACGCATGTAACCTATCGGTTGCAGAAAAATCCGACATTTTATTTAGATTATGGTAATATACGTACGGAGTTGGCGGATCGACCCGTAACGTTGAAATCGGTTCGTGACGCTGTGATGTCTATACGACAGGCAAAATTGCCTGATCCGGCAGAATTAGGCAATGCCGGCAGCTTTTTCGTGAATCCGGTAGTAGACAAATGTGTGTTTGAGCGTATTTGTGCGGAATATCCCAATATGCCATATTATGAGGTTGATGAATCGCATGTAAAGATTCCGGCCGGATGGTTGATTGAACAATCAGGTTGGAAAGGACGTTCACTAGGTAGAGCTGCTGTTCATGATAAACAAGCGTTGGTATTAATCAATACGGGTAATGCAACCGGTGGGGAAGTGATGACCTTAGCAAGGACTATACAACGTGAAATACGGGAACGCTTTGGTATAGACATTCAACCGGAAGTGAATGTTATTCAGTGTTATACAACGGATTTTGATGTAAATATTAATGTGAATTTCGGGGAATGAAAATAACAATTCTGGGTAGTGGAACATCAACCGGAGTTCCGCAAATTGGTTGTTCGTGTGAAGTCTGTACCTCTTCGGATGTACGAGACAATCGAATGCGTGCTTCGGCTTGGATAGAGACGGAAAAGGAACACATATTGATTGATTGTGGTCCTGATTTTCGTGAGCAAATGTTGCGTTATGTTTCTTTTGCTCCATTGGATGCTGTATTGATTACTCATGAGCATTACGACCATACCGGAGGAATAGATGATTTGCGACCGTTTTGTGCATTTGGAGACATTGCAGTTTATGCCGATGGTTTAACTGTGGCAGATTTGAAAAATCGTCTACCTTATTGCTTTAAGGAACATAAATATCCCGGCGTACCTTTGATTTCCTTGACTGAGATTTTTCCACATATACCTTTTAAAATAGGTGAAACAGAGGTGTTTCCGATTCAAGTTTTGCATGGGAAATTGCCTATTTTAGGTTTTCGGATAGGGAAAATGGCTTACATTACAGACTTAAAGACTCTTCCAGATAACGAACTTTCATATTTGAACGGGATAGAGTGCCTGATTGTCAATGCGTTGAGAACGGAAGAGCACATGACGCATCAAACATTGGATGAGGCTTTGGCTTTGGCCCGACAATTACGGCCACGCCAAACTTATTTGATACACATGAGCCATCATATAGGACTTCATGAGAAAGTACAGCGTCTTCTACCGGAAGGAGTTTTTCTTGCTTATGATGGTATGCAAATTATTGTAGATTAGTTTGCCGATTGGTTTTTACTTCGCTCCTTTGTAATTGAATATAATGTTTGTACTTGTTTCTTCATGGGTATGAATCAATTGGATGGAGAGCATGAAGTTCTTGAAGAAATTGGCTTGCTTTAAGATAAATGAAGGGAGAACGATGGTAGCTTTTTCTTCTAAAATGGTATTGTCTAAAAGTAGACTTAAATCAGCAACGAGCGTAAAGTTCGCTTCTTCTGCTAAGTCATTTAGACAATATTTATAGTAATCGTGGTTCTCGGAGGGACGTGAAACAGACGCTCGGGTTAGTGTATCTGTTTCGAAGAGGTATTCTCTTATTGTATTTAGTTCTGTTCCGAAGATGAATTGCTTGTCGCTAATTGTGAGAAAGTACTTATTTTCATCCGTAGACTTTAGATATGGGTAAAGAAGATTACTTGAATGAATCATCCATACCGGATAGCCCTTTGTCTGTGTCCAAATGCTAGGCATTCGTTTCGCTAATCGAGTATTCTTTATATATTTGTCAACTTCAGAAATGTTATCAACAAGAGGAACACGTATGATGGTTTCGCTATGGGGTGAATTTGTTGGATAGAAATCAATGATTTCCATTTGGCGGGAGGAGTAGAGTAACAACAAGTCTTTCAAATTGTTATTTCTCAATAGGATACTGGAGTCTTTGTCTGTAG
>JAFUNW010000354.1 GCA_017472905.1 Bacteroidaceae bacterium | reverse complement strand
GCACACAAGGATGGAGCCGATATGAATGGCAACAAATGAAAAAGCCGAAAGAATTTATCGTCAATCACCCGATAGAAGAAGGTATTATGGTCGTAGGCCAACTGCGGTCTATATTCCGCAAACGCATCAAGAAGAATTCAGAAATCAAAATCTGGATTTTAAGTGAAGACGGCACATACCGCAATCAGAAAGGTTCGTGCTTCACCGATTCGCTAGGTAAATTTGCCTTTGTAGCCGAAGACTTCGAGGGACGATGGAAAATGTTTATTCACACCAAAGAAAACGAAAAGCAAAAAGAGATGCGAGTAGATTTAGACCGTAACTTTGCACCTCCCGCACGCTTGATTGCTCCTATCGAGAAACAGCTCTTTACACCTTTATATAATAAGGAGTCAGATAGTAGCAATGTGGTTATAGCTGACGAAGAACAAACCGATCAAGTGATGGGGCATAAACGCCGGTGGGAAAATCTGCTTCCGACCGTAGATATCAAAGCAAAAAACTTGTGGGAATCGAAAGAGATGATGCGTTGGCACAACATCATCATCGACCTGAATGATGAACGCGAACGGATGAACGACACAGGAGAAGACTATTTAAAGTCTTTCTACGAATGGATGGAAGAGACCAATCCGTATTTCAGCTACTCAACTGATACAGGAAACTTCGCAGCTACTTATAAAAACCGGCCGGTTATATTTGCCAGCCATCGGGCCGGCACACCCTCTTGGTTGTCTGCTAACGGAGGAGTCTCCATTGATGTCGAGAACCTTACAATGAACGACCTTGATGCCATTGCCATTTCCGACAAGCCGGGAGTGGGTTTGGCTTTATTTACCGACACACTTATAGACGAAAAAACCGTTGTCATATCGCTGTTCGTCAAAGAAAGCTATTTCACTCAAGAGCATGACGACAAAAAAGGAGAACGAAAAACGTTCTTGAAAGGATATTCCCCCAAAAGACAATTCTATATGCCGGACTACAGCATGACTGCACTGCCGGAAGAAAAAGATTACAGACGTACTCTATACTGGAATCCGAATGTAAAAACAGACTCAAACGGCAAAGCCAACATAGAATTCTACAATACAGAAACGTGTCGGAAAATGAGAGTCAGCATTGCCACCCTTACGCCTGACGGTCTGTTCGGTGAATGCGAAAAATAAACGTGGAAATCAATTTGTGTCTGTCTGTTCTTTTAATATAGGCAGACACAAATGGTATTTCACCGCTAAAATACGAACAAGGAAGACACTGACGCCGCTGATGGATTGTACAACCACCAAATCCAACCCTATCATTTCGCACAGACCGTAACACAACCCACCGACCACACAGGCCAACGCATAAATCTCTTTACGGAAAATCAACGGAATCTCGTTGATGAATATATCACGCAATACGCCACCTGCAGCTCCCGTAATGGTTCCCATGATTATCGCGACCCAAAGAGGGAATCCCAACGTCAAGGTCTTTTCCACACCTACGACCGTAAACAAAGCCAATCCGATGGAGTCGAAGATAAAGAATGTTCCTTGCTGATTGATAATGGTTTTACCAAACAGAATCACCCAAACCAAAGCACAAGCAGAACATATCAGATACATCGGGTTGAGCATCCAAATAGGAGTCACCCCTAACATCAAGTCGCGAATGGTTCCGCCTCCTATGGCCGTAGCCACACCGACAACGTATGCACCAAAAAGGTCAAACTGCTTGGCCGAAGCCCATCGGATGCCACTGATGGCAAAAGCAAACGTACCGATAAAATCCAGTACATCTACAAAAGAAGGAATAGGTATCTGCATAATTCTTTTGTTTGTTATTCTTTCTCTCTTTTACGTCAACAATCTGTGGATGCCACATTATTAACAGGTGTTCCGTTCAGGAAACTTTTCACATTCTGAACAGCTATATCCATCAAACGGGTACGCGCCTCACGAGTTGCCCATGCAATGTGTGGAGTGATAAAGCAATTGTGTGCTTTCAACAACGGATTGTCAGCCTGTGGAGGTTCTTGAACAAGAACGTCCAAGCCGGCGGCAGCTATCTGACCGGCATTAAGCGCCTCCGCCAAGTCTGCTTCATGAACCAACGGTCCCCGACCGGTATTGATGAGAATAGCGGAGGACTTCATTTTCTCCAAACGACCGGCATTGACCAATTCACGAGTATCCTCTGTCAACGGGCAATGCAGACTGACCACATCACATCCGGAAAAGATGTCGTCCAAAGATGCTGTAACAATGCCTTGCGGAAGTTTATCTTGTGGTTTGCTGGTATATGCCCATACCTCCATTCCAAAAGCCAAAGCCAAACGAGCCGTAGCCATGCCGGTATTTCCCAATCCGATGATACCCATCCGCTTGCCGGCCAACTCCATCAAGGGAGTATCCCAATAACAGAAATCCACCTGCCGGCTCCAGCGTCCTTGCGCATTCTCTTCGGCATAATGCCCCACACGCTGGGTTATGTTCAACAGATGGGCAAACACCATTTGAGCTACGGAATGTGTGCTGTATGCCGGAATATTCGTAACCACGATGCCCCGAGAACGAGCCGCCTCTATGTCTACCACGTTGTAGCCCGTAGCCAAGACTCCGATATACTTCAATGTCGGCAATGCCTCCATGTGCGATGCAGTCAGCACCGTTTTGTTGGTCAACACGATTTCACACCCTGCCGCACGCTCCGGAATCTCATCCGGAGAGGTCCGGTCATAGACAATACATTCGCCCAGTTCTGCCATTGCCTCCCACGAAAGATCTCCGGGATTGGCTGCATAGCCGTCTAATACGCAAATTTTCATCTTTATTCTTCATTAAATTATTTCTCAAACCTCCCGTTCCAAAGCATATTCATCCGCTCTTTCAGCTTCGCTTCGGACGGATTCTCTTGTGGATGCCAGAAACGACTCTCTTGCAAATCGTCCGGCAAGAATTGTTGCTCTACAAAATTCCCCGCATAACTATGGGCATATTTATACTCCTTGCCATATCCCAACTCTTTCATCAATTTGGTCGGGGCGTTGCGCAAATGCAAAGGAACCGGACTGTTGCCCGTAGCACGAACGGTTTCGAGAGCGGAGTTAATACCCATATAGGCCGAATTGCTCTTCGGACTGGTTGCCAAATAGACCGTCACTTCCGCCAAAGGAATGCGGCCTTCCGGCCATCCGATTTTCATTACAGCATCGAAAGCTGCATTGACCAACAACAAGGCATTCGGATTGGCCAAGCCAATATCTTCAGCCGCAGATATCAACAATCTGCGAGCTATAAAAGCCGGGTCTTCCCCACCCTCTATCATCCGAGCCAACCAATAGAGGGCTGCATCCGGGTCGCTTCCACGAATGGATTTGATGAAAGCCGATATGATGTCGTAATGCAACTCTCCGTCTTTGTCGTATGCCAACGGGTTTTGTTGCAAACGCTCCACAACTTTCTCGTCCGTAATAACCACCTCTTTATCCACATCCGCTTCAACGACCAGTTCCAATATATTCAATAATTTGCGAGCATCTCCTCCCGAATATCGCAACATGGCGTCAGTTTCTTGCAACACGATGTTTCGCTGCTTCAACTGTTCATCCGTAGCGATTGCCCGTTGCAGAAGTTCCAATAAATCAGCTTTCTCCAACGACTTCAGGACATAAAGCTGACAGCGGGACAATAAGGGACGAATCACTTCGAACGATGGATTTTCGGTGGTTGCTCCAATCAGCGTGACTACGCCTTTTTCCACAGCCCCCAACAGCGAATCTTGTTGCGACTTGCTGAAACGATGGATTTCATCGATAAACAATATGGGACTCGCTTGCGAAAAAAAGCGGTTACTTTGTGCACGCTCTATCACTTCACGCACATCTTTCACCCCGGAAGTAACCGCACTCAATGTATAAAAAGGAGTTTCCAGTTTATTGGCTATGATTTGTGCCAAAGTAGTCTTTCCCACTCCCGGAGGTCCCCAAAGAATAAAGGAAGAGATGCGGCCGGCATCAATCATCTTTCGCAAAATTGCCCCCTCACCGACCAAATGTTTCTGACCGATATATTCATCCAGACTCTTCGGTCTCAATCTCTCTGCTAAAGGTTGTCCCATATAATTATTTGATATTTCATGCAAAAATAATGCAAAGCAACCGAATGGAAAAATAAAGCGGAAGTTTTTTATCAAGCGACCTGTTTTTCTTGTTTTGCACTCGAAAATAGACCTCCGACAGTCAACGAAAACAAGATGAAGGCAGCTCCTTAAAATCTGCTGCCTTGCAGAGTTCAATCTGCCGTGCAGCAGAGTTCGGTTTGCCGTGCAGCAAAAGTTCGTCTGCTGCACGGCAAAAATTGCTCCGCCGTGCAGCAGATTTTAAGGTGCAGGCAGCAAAAACAAAAACGAAAGTTCCGAAAGCACCCTTTCTTTGTTAATTTGCTGAATATCAACGTCTTTATAAAATCAATGTATCGAATCCAAAAGCGATGAACCAATCAGAGAAATTTTCTCTCCATTCTATCGTAACGTCCCAAAAAGCAAAAATCTATTTGGATATTCAATGCTTTTCGCTAAATTTGCGCCGCGAAAGTTTTGGGTTTGTGTTGCATTGTTCTTATAGTACAAAGCAAAGATTGGCTCGTTTTCGCATCATTTTAACCCTTATATAATGCATATTTTATGAAGATAAATCCCGAATGTATGCTTCGCCACATAGCCGGAGAAACAATTGTTGTGAATCAAGGAAGTTCGCATACCGATATGACACGTATCATCTCTCTCAACTCCACAGCCCGTTTCATGTGGGAAAATCTGGAAGGTAATGATTTTACCCTGAAAGAGGCCGTCCATCTGCTTGTCGAGCACTACGGTATTTCGGAAGAACAAGCGTGTGCCGATGCTGCCGGTTGGGTAGAACGTTTGAAAGCATGTGGAGCAATTCTGGAGAACTGAGAAACAGCTAGAAAGTAAAAGTCGGAAAAGAAAGCTTGCATCATGAATCTAAAGATAGACAAACGTATACAGTCACGTCCGGTGGCAATGCTATTGGCTTTGTTAAAGAAATCGTTAAACGGAGGAGAACTGCCGGAGGCTCTCTTTTGTAATGCGTCAGAATCGGAGTGGAAAGAGTGTTATCGTTTAGCAGTATCTCAAGGAGTGATGGCATTGGTATGGGATGGAGTACTTGCACTGCCCGAAGAGTTTTTTCCTCCAAAGAAATTGAAGTTGCAATGGGCTTTGGCGGTAGAAGCATACGAAAAACGCTACGCTATCTATTGTCATACAGTAAATGAGCTGAGCGAACTGATGCGTCCTCACGGTGTCGGGCTTATGCAACTGAAAGGAGTGGGCTTTTCTGCCTGCTATCCGATTCCGGCACATCGCGAAGGCGGAGACATCGATGTCTATTTTTATGCATTGGATTCATCGGGCATGACAGACGAAGAAGCACGCAATTTAGCAGAGCAGATCATTGAAAAGAAAGGCATCTATATCGAGCGAGAGCATTCGGAAAAGCACAATGAATTTTGCTATAACGGAATTCTTATCGAAAGCCATAAAACATTCCTGAACATATACAATACTCCCGAGGCTTTGCCAATGGATGCATATCTCCATGAACATTGTCGTCCGACAAACGTATCCTTGTTGGGAGGCAAATGCAATGTTGCGGTTCCAACCCCTCAATTCAATGTCGTATTCATCGGATTTCATGCTGCTCAACACTATGTAAACGGACTGTCTCTACATCATTTGGTAGATTGGGGATGCCTGCAACGCAGCGAAGCTTTGTCTCACTTGCCTTATGACTTGATGGACGAAAAAGTAATGCGCTTCTTGAATGCTCTTACAGCATTGGCAAACCAACACTTGGGTTTTGAAGCCACGACTTCTTACGATGAGAAATTTGCCACTTCCATCCTAAGCGAGATGCTCTTTCCTCCGTTCGACATCGAAAAAAAGAAATCTCTACAACAAAATCCTTGGCAAACATTCATTTACAAAACCAAGCGCTTTATATACCGCCATCAAAAACTCAACAGAGTATTTACCATCAACTTAAAGACCAGATTCCGCGAAGTATATAAAAACAATGTGAAAAACCCGAAACGCCTCTTTCGATTGACGCAATAGTGAACCAATTAGTTTTAACGGACAGATATAAAAAGAATAATAGATGGACAGATATTATCAAATAGGTGGAAAAGACGTACTTGTATCCGGCGAAAGCTTATGCACAGAGTTGGATGGCATGCAAAGTATTAATACGTTTCGTGTGGACGCACTTTTGACGGACAATGCATACCTATTTGCAGAGAC
Organism: Bacteroidaceae bacterium; assembly: GCA_017472905.1. GTDB lineage: Bacteria > Bacteroidota > Bacteroidia > Bacteroidales > Bacteroidaceae > Phocaeicola_A. Next base: position 3,710 of record JAFUNW010000354.1, on the reverse strand, counting down.
AAAGGAAGACGCTCCTTGTTTCGAGAAAATAATCTATCGATTAAAGGACCTCGACACCACATTTCTTTTCGGGAAAACCAACGAAGGTTATCGCCTGCAACAGACTATGGATGACGGACGGATAGTGGAACTCTGGACCCACAATGGAAATCGACAGATGCATATAGCCGGTGAGTGGGAACCTCGTATGACTCGCTATGCCCTTTGGATGGGATTTGGTATACAAGGACTGCAAGACGGCAAATTGATGTTGCATGGCAGTTGCATTGTCAAAGACGGAGAAGCCGTCCTTTTTTTAGGTGAAAGCGGAACAGGAAAAAGTACCCATACCCGTTTGTGGAGGGAGCACATAGCCCAAAGTCTATTATTGAATGATGATGGTCCGATAATCAGCGTGGAAAAGGATGGCCAAGTCTGGATTTATGGAAGCCCTTGGAGCGGAAAAACTCCCTGCTATCGCTCCGAACGCTATCCATTGAAAGCATGCGTGCGTCTTTCGCAGGCTCCAACGAATGAGATAAAACATCTTTCAGTATTGCAAGCGTATGCAGCTTTGCACCCATCGTGTCCGGCTGCTTTTGCATACGACCGAGTGCTCTACGACATGCAGAGTGCAACACTTGGTCGTGTGTTGGAATCCGTTCCTTGCTATCATTTAGCTTGTCTGCCTAATGCCGAAGCTGCCAAGTTGTCCTACCATACCCTATTCGGATGATGGAAAAGAAACAGTTGCCCAATACCCTTTTCTTTACTTGGGTGGAAGAGGAAATCGCACAGAGCCATCAAGTACGTATCCGTCTTATCGGCACTTCCATTAATCCTTTTTTACGAAATGGTATAAGCGAAGTAGTGCTTGTGCCCTGCAAACCGGAGGAATTAAAGTTGCTCGATGTGGTTCTCTTTCGTTACCGAGGTGGTCATGTTCTCCATCGGATTGTCCGAATAACTCCCGATGGCTATACTTTGCAAGGCGATGGTGTGTGGGCTTCATGCGAACAATGTACGGCAACCGATATCGTAGCACGCGTAGCCTACGTTTATCGTACTCCGCAAAAACGACTCTCTGTCACCTCCCTATCGTGGCGTCTCTACAGTAAAATATGGCATTTCTTACGTCCTGTTCGCCGTTGGCTGTTGCGATTATACTTTTTACTATGGAGAAAGCATGCTATTTAGTCAAAACAATACGACAGGTTGACAAATAGGGAATGCGTGAAATCTTTCTCCGAATAAAAATCATCAAAAGAAGTAGTGCCAAGATTTTTGGTCAAACCGATTATGAAGACAACAATGAATAAAATAATAAAGATTTGGTTCAATGGCGAATGGCTGTACGAATTGGGAGACGATAGCAAGACCTATCGTCAGTCTTTATTTTATGGTATAAACGATTGCTACATGCCAACGAAGCGCAACGACAGGAGTATGAAATCAACACCATTGGCATACATTTTGGAGCAAGCTTGATGAAGATGTAAGTTTCGAAAGTTTCACTTATGAAGAAGCTAAACCATCCTCCTTTCAACGATTCTTTTTAGAACATTCCGAAATCAACGTATCAGAATTTGCAAAGGGCATAGGCTTGCCTCCCTCCTTGCTAAGAAACTATATCAATGGATTCAAGAAACCTTCAAAGGAGAGAGAACAACAGATTCTTGATCGCATCCATGAATTAGGTAAAATTTACCTTTAAGTCGCTTTTGCTTCCTTGGATGAAAGTTTACCTATGAGTCAACAAAAACCATACTTCTATTGACGAATCCACTATATGACTGTGTTCTTCAATAAATTGAGGGGCTTTCTTAAAATAAATTTTTGGAGAATCTTCCACCTTAATCATTTTATTCGGTGCGATGATATATTCAGGAGTATGTTTTACAGAAGTCTTATCAATATAATAACGATGTCTGGATGAATGCCGGGACTCTGAGAATAATCTTTTCAAAATGTTAGCTATTAAATCCAAATCTTTAGACTTATATACAACTTTATATCCAGCCAAAGAATTGTCGCTGGCATTGTACACATAAGTAGAGAATAACTGTAGCCCCTCTAATTTATGCATTTTATTGTTTCCATCTTCGAATTCTTTATGAAAATTGAAAACTGTTTCTTCCCGATATTTATTCCCATTTTCAACAATCACAACGGTTGGAAATATATTGAAAATAATATATACAAAGAATAAGCCCCAAAAGAGAATTGCTAAAATTCTACGAGCAATATGTATCAAACTTCTTTTTGTTGATTTATGAGGCCTTACATTATATTGTTCAGCCAATCCTTTGTATTCATTATCCATAAATTGTTTTATTGCCGGAGAACAATCATTTTCACCTAAAGATAGTTCATAATTGAAAACATTTTCTGGCAAATACTTTATAGCTTCCTTATCTCCCTTTTGCGCGAGTTCTATGAGATACATGACTCCTTTCTCCTTCATGGCAGATTCTTCCTCAAAATCCTTGCCATTACACAAATGTAGAGCTACCTGCTTTAATCCTTCTATCGAATTGTATTCGGATGCTCGTTTTGCCCACTTTTCCGCTACTACAACATCACCTTTCAGATAATAGCTTACCAAAATGTTACAAGATTGCACGGTCAACTCTTTGTCAGTACCATCCTCTGCCACTTTTTCAAACCACCCCATTGCTTTAACATAGTGTTCCTGAACACCATTCGTTCCCCGATAATAACAAATCCCTAATTCAAACATGGCTTGCACATTACCTTGCCCTGCTTTCTCTGTTAATACATTAAGGTTGGATTCCATTATTATTATTTCTTGATTATAAATTCATTTACGTTTTTAATAAAAACTACATACAGACACCCACGCACTGTTCGATGCCGAAACATTGTCGGCCGAAAAGAATTGGTAAGGGGAATCCAAATCATTCAGCACCTGCTTTACAACCGTTGATTTACCAACTTGACGGAAGCCCATAACCACTTGAATGAACCTACGCGATTCTTCAAGCCGTTTTATAATCGTTTGATATTCAGCTCTTTTATACATACTTTTACATTTTACGCAGTGTATTGAGTAAATTTACGCAGTGCACTGAGTATTTTGTTTGACGCAAATATAAAAAGAATCTTTTACGCGCAGAAAGAAAAGGGAAAATATATACAAATAAGGGCAAAAAAAAATAAAGGAGTTGCCGAGGGAGAAATCTTCTGTTCCTTCGCGTTTGCATGCAAAAGGATTAGACAATTAGCAAGTCTATCCCCATTCTTGACAAATTCACAAAAGAATAGTTCGCAAGCCGGGTTCTCGATTTGCGAATATTGATTCTTTTACAAGAAAAAACTATTTACTTACGCCTCTACCGCCCAATCACCGACCGTACCGGTCTCGGAAGAGAAGCTGACACCGATACGGTAGACCTTGCGGTTGTCGGCTATATATGGGAGGGCATAACCTTTTTCCTCTATCTGTTGCAAAGCCTCTTGTGCCGTACCATCGAGCTTGAACTCAAAAATATAGATGTAGCCGGGCACTTCCACGATGCAGTCCACCCGACCCTCGCTCTGCTGTTTCTCGGTATAGACGGTATAGCAACTGACCATGCGCATTAACAGATAAAAGGTATAGTGGAAATAACGTTCCCGCTCACGCTCCGTCTCCTTGCGGCGCATCGTGTAAGGGATGTCAGCCAAGAAGCCAGTGAGGAGTTTACGAAAACGGTCGAGGTCAGCCACTT
>JAFUNW010000353.1 GCA_017472905.1 Bacteroidaceae bacterium | reverse complement strand
TTGCAACATGCGTTTGCTTCCGCCATCGGCTTGTGTCGGCTTTCCGTTGTCAATTTTGTAGCGTCCGGCTGCCATGTACCACCAATGGTCGGCATCTCCTTGTGCATCCATGACCCCCTTTCCGGTGATGGCAATATTGGTTTCGCCGTAGGCATAGATGAGTGGGCGTGCATTGTAGCAGTCCAATCCTTCCCAGCGAGTCAATACGGGCGGGAAATAGAGACTTTGATCGGTATCGAACTTCAGTGTTGCGTCTTTCTCGATGTGTAGATTCACGTTGCTTTTCAGGGTGATGGGGCCGGTGTAGAAAGTACCTTTGGGGATGAGTACGGTTCCGCCGCCATCTTGGTTACAGCGTAAAATGGCCTCGTTGATGGCTTCGTGACAAGGCGATTCCGGTGTGTCGGCTTTGGCTCCGAAGTCGACTATATTATATACGCGCGCGAGGAACGAAGTTTGTTTGATACTTTTTTCAATTTTTTTCGCTTCTTCGAATGCTTGTGTTATTTCAGTTGGTTCATTTGCCGTTTGCGAAAATGCAGGCAGCCATGCCTCGCATAGAAATAGAGCGGTTGCGAGTAAAAGTGTTTTTTTCATTTTCTTTTTTAAAGCTTTTACAGGGTTAAATTTAATGGAAGGAAAGTTGTCTTTTCAGTGTCTCCTTCCTTTCTTCTCGGGACAAAGATACGAATTTGGGGCAAATAATTAGAAATTTTGATTAAAAATAGCTTGGATAGAGTTGATTTTTGTCAAAAATGCCTATCTTTGTCGCATCTAGTAAAACTTAATTTGATTTATTAACCGTAAAAAACTATTTGTATGGCTTATAAAATTGTAGATATTGAAGGTGTAGGCGAGGCTTATGCTGAGAAATTGATTGCTGCCGGTGTGAAGACTCCCGAAGCATTGTTGGAAAAATGTGCAGCTCCTGCCGGACGTAAGGCTTTGTCTGCTGAAACAGGAATTTCTGAGAAGCTGATTTTGAAATGGACCAATCATGCCGATTTGTTCCGTCTTCACGGAGTAGGTCCTCAGTTTGCAGAATTATTGGAAGCAGCCGGTGTTGACACTGTGAAGGAGTTGGCTCACCGTGTTCCGGCTAATTTGCAGGCAAAATTGGAGCAGGTAAATGCAGAAAAGAACTTGGTAAACAGAGTTCCGGCATTGAAAGAGGTTGAAAAGATGGTGGAAGAAGCTAAGACTTTGCCCGCTACTATGACTTATTAATTTTATTTCTTTAATTTTTAAATGTTTGGAGGTTGGCTTTATGGTCCGGTGTGGACTGTTGCCGACCTCTTTTTTTAGATGAATCATGTAATTTTAAAAACACAAACTTCCATAGCAATGAAAAACTTATTTAAATGTCTGTTATGCAGTTTCATGTTCCTCTTTTCAGGAACACTTTCGGCTCGTCCGATGTTCGGAACTTCGGAACTGTTTGTCAATGGTTGGAAATTTCAGTTACAGAAAGATAAATCAATAGAACTTGATGAAAATACGGAGCAGTGGCGCCGTGTTACATTGCCCCACGACTGGTCGGTGGAGGGGCATTACAGCCACACGTATGCCAGTGCAACGGGCTATTTGCCGGGTGGAATGGGATGGTATGCCAAATCCTTTGAAGTTTCGGAGGAGCAGAAAGGGAAAAAGGTGTTTATCTATTTCGAAGGCGTCTATAATCGTAGCAAGGTCTACCTCAACGGTCACCTTTTGGGAGAACGTCCCAACGGATACGTGTCGTTCATGTATGATTTGACACCTTATATTAAATATGGTGAGCCGAACGACCTTCGTGTGCAGGTCGACCATACGCGCAGCAACGATTCGCGTTGGTATACCGGCTCGGGCATCTATCGCGATGTCTATCTGGTTTACGCCGATCCGGTGCACATCGATTTATGGGGTACCTATTGTACGACCGAAAAGGTTTCCGCTTCGCGAGCCGACTTCCGCGTGCGTACAACTTTGCGTAATGAATCGGACAAAAAAGCCAAGGTGCAAGTGGAACTGACGCTTTACGAGAAGAATAGCGGTCGGAAAGTGGCCCAAACCAAACGCGGAGTAGGGCTGAATGCTGCCGATTCGTTGGTGTGCGAGCAGACCTTGCGGGTGAGTCGTCCGAAGATGTGGAACATCGGCGACCCACAGCTTTATCGCTTGGTCACAACACTCTATGTCAATGGCGAAAAAACAGAGAGCAACGAACTGATGACCGGAGTACGCACGCTTCGATACGATGCGAACGAAGGCTTCTTCCTCAATGGGGTGAACACCAAACTGAAAGGTGTTTGCATCCACCACGATGCCGGTTGCTTGGGAGCGGCTGTGCCTCGCGAAGTGTGGAAGCGGCGCTTGGAAACCTTGCGTGAGATGGGCTGTAATGCCATCCGTATGAGTCACAATCCGCAAGCTCCCGACCTCTATGAACTTTGTGACTAAATGGGATTTGTCGTGATGGACGAGGCTTTCGATGAATGGGAGTATCCCAAACGCAAATGGGTAGAAGGATGGAACGTAGGCAGGCCCGGATATCAGGGAAGCGCCGACTTCTTCAACGAGTGGTGCGAACGGGATTTGCGCGACATGGTGCTTCGCGATCGTAACCATCCCTCCATCATTATGTGGAGCATTGGAAACGAAGTGGACTATCCCAACGACCC
>JAFUNW010000352.1 GCA_017472905.1 Bacteroidaceae bacterium | reverse complement strand
CGACGGCCTACACCACGCTGCGGACGTGCTTCTCCCGTTGAGAAAGGAGGGAAATTATAGTGCAACAAGAAACGCTCGCGATGTTGATCCAGTACATCGTCTACGATCTTCTCGTCTAACTTGGTTCCTAACGTAACGCTGGTAAGCGATTGAGTCTCACCGCGAGTAAAAATTGCAGAACCATGAGGACCGGGCAACGGACTTACTTCACACCATATAGGACGGATTTCTGTCGTTTGACGTCCATCCAAGCGTTTGCCCTCATCCAAGATGCAACGGCGCATAGCTTCTTTCTCTACATCGTGATAATAACGATCGATAAGAGCTGCTTTTTCTTCCAACTCTTCTTCTGTGAATTGAGCCTTGAACTCTTCGCGAATTGCCTCGAACGCTGCTCCACGTTCGTGTTTGTTGCAATTGCCGCTTTGTGCTATGGCATAAGCTTTATCATAACATGCTTCACGCACGGCCTTACGAAGGTCCTCATCGTTTTCTTCATGACAATATTCACGTTTCACCGTTGTTCCACATGCTTCCATCAATTCCATTTGCACTTTACAGTGATCCTTGATTGCTGCATGAGCGACTTTCATGGCTTCGAGCAAGTCTTGTTCTGACACCTCTTTCATTTCGCCTTCTACCATCATAATGTTCTCATAGGTAGCAGCAACCATCAAATCCATGTCTGCCTCTTCCAATTGTTGGAAAGTCGGATTGATAACAAACTCGCCATTGATGCGTGCCACACGCACTTCCGATATCGGACCTCCAAAAGGAATGTCGCTGACAGCTAGAGCTGCCGAAGCTGCCAATCCTGCCAAAGCATCCGGCATATCAACACCATCCGCAGAGAAAAGGATAATATTAACATATACTTCTGCATGATAATTATCCGGGAATAGAGGACGAAGAGCACGGTCCACCAAACGACAAGTCAAGATTTCATAATCTGAAGCTTTTCCCTCGCGTTTAGTAAATCCACCGGGAAAACGACCAAAAGCCGCATATTTCTCTTTATACTCTACCTGTAAAGGCATAAAATCTGTACCGGGAACTGCATCCTTTGCGGCACAAACAGTAGCCAGCAACACGGTATTACCCATGCGCAGCATAACCGAACCGTCAGCCTGTTTTGCCAACTTTCCCGTCTCAAGTGTGATGGTTCTACCATCAGGCAACTTGACCTCTTTTGTAATTACGTTCATCGAAATAAAAATTGATTTTCTATTGTTTCTTTCAAAATTCCTGCAAAGATAAGGTTTTCTGCTTGATAATGAGCAAGAAAAAGATGGAAAAGTGAAACTTCTTCTTCTTTTTTATAATTTTAATACGAAAAATGTGGCATTTAGAATGGAAGGATTGTACCTTTGCCCATATTTTAAAATGAATAACAACGAATGAGAAAGACTTTTATCCTCATCGCAACCTTTTTTCTTTTGACAATGGTTGCATGCACAGAAGAACAACAATTTAACATAAAAGGAGAAATTACCAAAGCTGATGACAAGTTTCTCTATTTTGAACAAGTCGCACTTGACGGCATCAAAGTGCTAGATTCAATCCAATTGAAAGCTGACGGACATTTCAGCTTCAAACACAAACGACCGGATGCACCGGATTTTTACCGCTTACGCATAGACAGGAATGTCATAAATTTGGGAATAGACTCGACTGAAACTGTCACCATAAAGGCTCAATGGCCGACCATCTCTACTGACTATACGGTAGAAGGCTCTTTGGAATGTTCCAAGATTAAGGAACTTTCACTACAGCAGATCGCACTGCAACAACAAATCCAAAACCTGATTACCGGCAACTTATTGCCCGGAGAAATACAAGACAGCATAGATGTTCTGATACAAACATATAAAGAACGCGTAAGAACTGACTACATTTATGAAGCTCCTCGATGCGGCTATGCTTATTATGCACTGTTTCAGCGAATCAACGGAATACAACTGTTCAATCCGGAAAGTAGCCGAGAGGATGTACGTACCTTTGCAGCTGTAGCAACCTCGTGGGATCTTGTTTATCCCCATTCGCTTCGTGCTTCAAACCTACATAACATTACCATGCGTGGAATGAGAAATACACGCAAACAAACAACTTCACCCATTCCGGAGGAATTGATAAAGGAGGTTACACTATTCGACTTGCAATTACCGGACATGAAAGGAGACATTCGGAAATTAACCGATTTGAAAGGGAAAGTTGTATTACTTGATTTTACGGTATATCAAAATCAAGAATCACCTGCAAGAAATATTTTATTGCGCGAACTTTATACGGAATATGCATCCCGAGGATTGGAGATATATCAAGTCGCTTTCGATCCAGACGAACATTTTTGGAAGACTTCTGCGGGCAATCTGCCTTGGATATGTGTTCGCGATACAGAAAGAAATTCTGCCTTAACCTACCAAGTAGCAGAACTTCCCACCTATTTTTTAATCGATAAAGAAAACGGACTATACAAGCGCAATACCGACATCAAGGATTGGCAAACTTTACGTACAGAGATTGAAACCCTATTGGCCAAATGATGCAGAACAATAGGCTAACAGGCACTTGCCTGCAATAATTCCTAAAAGCGCGAACCTACTTCTTCTTTGGGATACGCCGTGCCCACCCCTCTTCTTCAAAATCAGGCTCCGGTCCCTTAAAAGTTGTGTCATTGTGCTGAAAGAATTGTTTCCAGTCATCTTTTCTTTTAGGTCCTCGCGGAGTTGTATATCCCCGTTCCTCTCGACTTGGCTTTTTAGAAACTTTCTCCTTTTTAGACTTTTTACTGAAAGTTTGAAAAGGATCTTCATCCGAGAAATCCATGCCTTTTCTCGGCTTCTTTTGTTGCTCACTCTTCCTCTTTCTTCCACTGTCTTTAGAAGAATCGATCTTCTTCCTCTCTCCTTTTTCTTCGTCTGTTTTCTCCACAACAACTTTCCGACCGGCGACTTTCACCTTGTTCAGAGCCTTTATTACCGTTGCAGCATCCTCTTCTGCAACCTCAAAAAAGGAAAAGTTCTTCATCAAATCAATGCGACCAATCTGGGGCTTTCCTTGTACATTACGATTCACTAAATCTATGATTTGGGCTGCATAAAAATTATCCGTTTTTCCCATATTTATAAACAAACGGGTATACCCCTCTTCTGCCATCCGTCCTTTTTTATGGCGCTTATCGCCTCCGGAATCAGCTTTGCCGGCTTGCTTCTCTAGTGGCATCTCTATATCAGGCATCCGACTATAATAATTGATAAACCGGCTCAATTCACGACTAAGAATACGCTTTATCAATTCTTCTTTATCCAACCACTCCAATTTACGGAACACTTCAGGAAGAAATGCCGTTATCTCCTCCTCATTTATTTCTATGCGTTCAATGTCATCGATGCTTTTATACAATTGTTTTTCGCATATCTCTTGTCCGGTCGGGATTGTCGCTTTAGCAAATTTCTTTCCGATGATGCGTTCTATTTCTCGCATTTTCCCTTTTTCCCGTACATGAATAATGGCGATACTTGTACCTGTTTTCCCCGCTCTTCCGGTTCGCCCACTTCGGTGAGTATAGCTTTCCGTATCGTCCGGTAGACCATAATTAATGACATGTGTCAAATCATCTACATCCAATCCACGCGCAGCCACATCCGTTGCTACCAACAGCTGAATACGCCGTTGACGGAATTTCTGCATTGTCAAGTCGCGTTGTTGCTGCGACAATTCACCGTGCAAGGAATCTGCATTGTATCCGTCTTGAATTAATTTATCGGCAATCTCTTGTGTTTCAATACGGGTTCGACAAAATATGATCGCATATATTTTAGGATTATAGTCAGCTATTCGCTTCAATGCAAGATATTTGTCTTTTGCATGAACGAGGTAATAGAGATGATTCACATTTTTGCTACCCTCGTTTTTAGTACCAATAACGATTTCTTTCGCCTGATGCAAATAGTTTTTGCTGATACGTGCAATCTCGGGACTCATTGTTGCTGAGAAAAGCAGTGTATTCCGTTCTTGTGGAACATCGGCCAAGATCGTATTTATGCTGTCTGTAAATCCCATGTTTAGCATTTCGTCAGCTTCGTCCATTACCACATTTTCAATGGTAGTCAAACTGACAGCCCCCCGTTCCATTAAATCAATGAGTCGTCCGGGAGTTGCAACAATGATATGTACTCCTCGCTTCAGACTCCGAATCTGACTTTCGATGGAGGAACCTCCATACACAGGTTGTACACGAAGATGATGAATGTATTTGGAATAATCATTTAAATCTCCGGCTATTTGCAAACACAATTCACGAGTCGGACACAGAATCAATGCTTGTGGCACATTGTTTTCCACCCGAACCTTTTGTAAAAGCGGCAATCCGAATGCAGCCGTTTTTCCCGTTCCGGTTTGCGCCAAAGCAACAACATCGTTTCCATTACCCAATAAATAAGGAATAACCTCTTCCTGTACCGGCATCGGGCTTTCATATCCCAATTCTTTGATGGCTCGAAGTATCTCTTCCGAAACACCAAGTTCTTCAAATGTCTTCAAATTTCCTAATCCTTTAAATTCGGCTGCAAAGATACGAAAATAAATATATTTAAGTTTCGTAAACTCAACTTCTTTAAGCCGCAAACTCCCTCTATCTCCCCTTTATCTCCATTTATCTCCATTTATTTATCTTCCCACTCTATACTGTTCAGCAAACTCCGGCGAAACAGAGTTGTCCAGACTCATGCAAGCGTTGGTAGCAAAATCTCTGCCACAAGCAATGATGTTGTCCCACTCTTTATCGGAAAGAGTTGACAAAGCCTCGCGGCATATCCGGTAATGCAACAATCCATAAATCAATCCGGCATTGAAGTTATCACCGGCGCCAATGGTAGAAACCGGTTGAATAGATTGAGCAGAATATT
>JAFUNW010000351.1 GCA_017472905.1 Bacteroidaceae bacterium | reverse complement strand
GGCCGCGTCCAGATTCAAATAAGGGAAACCTTTTTCAAAACAGGCCAGCTGCTCTGCAATCTGTTCTTCGGAAATGCCTTTTCCTCTCAAGATTTCTTTGTCTGCTGCTGTTAACATGATGAATATTGCTTTTAGTTTGATGTAATTGCAATGAATATTTGATAAAAAACAGGTCAAAAATACAAAAAGTTCCATTCTCCTACGAATAAATAAAGGAAAAAATGTACCTTTGAACTCAAAATTTATCAGATTATGGAGGAAAATACTTTTTTTGCGGAAGGAGAAAAAGAACTTCTCTTTACATTATATAGAAATCTGCTCCGTCTGTCGGGAGATACCATGCTTCCGACCGATTACCGGCGATTGAAAAATTATTTGATACGCGCTACACGAGAAGAGGCCTTGCCACGTGATAATTTCGGGCTGAATCCTATTATAAAGGATATGCAGACAGCTGTAATTGTAGCTGATGAAATCGGCATGAAGCGAGCTTCCATTTTAGGAATCATGCTGCATAATTGTGTTCGCGGGAAGATTCTTACGACAGAGGAAATCAAAACCCAATTTGGCGAAGACGTAGCCGGAATTATTCACGGACTGATTCGCATCAACGAACTTTACGAAAAGAGTCCGGCTATCGAGACGGAAAATTTCCGTAACCTGCTTCTTTCTTTTGCCGAAGACATGCGGGTGATTCTCATCATGATAGCCGACCGCGTGAACTTGATGCGCCAGATTCGCGATACGGAAGATGAAGAAGGACGCTTGCGTGCTGCAAACGAGGCTGCTTATCTCTACGCTCCGTTGGCCCACAAACTCGGACTTTACAAACTCAAATCGGAGTTAGAAGACCTCTCGTTGAAATATACAGAGAAGGAGGTTTACTATACCATTCGTGAAAAATTGAATTCCACAAAGGAAGCCCGCGACAAGTACATTGCATCCTTCATTCGGCCGATTGAAGAAAAGCTGAAGGCAGCCGGATTGTCTTTTCACATCAAGGGCAGAACAAAGTCTATTCACTCGATTTATCAGAAGATCAAGAAGCAAAAGACAACTTTCGAGGGAATATACGACCTCTTTGCCATACGCATCATCTTGGATTCGCAGTTCGAAAAGGAAAAACAAGACTGTTGGCAGGCCTATTCCATCGTAACAGACATGTATCAGCCCAACCCCAAACGGTTGCGCGACTGGTTGTCTGTGCCGAAGAGCAACGGATACGAGTCGTTGCACATTACGGTGCTTGGGCCGGAAAACAAATGGGTGGAAATTCAGATTCGCACCGAACGGATGGATGAGATAGCCGAACGTGGACTGGCTGCCCACTGGAGATACAAAGGAATAAAAGGCGAAACAGGGCTTGACGAATGGCTGACCTCCATTCGCGAGGCGTTGGAGAACTCGGAAAACGACCTTCAGATGATGGACCAATTCAAGATGGACCTCTACGAAGACGAAGTGTTCGTATTCACTCCCAAAGGAGACCTTTACAAGTTCCCTAAAGGGGCAACCGTTTTGGATTTTGCGTTCCACATTCACACCAATGTCGGCAGTCGGTGTACAGGCGCGCGAGTAAACGGGAAAAATGTGCCGTTCCGACAAGTCCTTGTCAGTGGCGACCAAGTGGAAATTTTGACCAGCAGTACGCAAACTCCCAAGCGCGATTGGCTGAATGTGGCTACCACTTCGCGAGCCAAGTCTAAAATCAGACAGGCTTTGAAGGAGATGTCCGGCAGACAGGCTGCTTTCGGAAAAGAGATGCTCGACCGAAAACTCAAGAACAGGAAGATAGATTACGATGAGAGCGTCTTGATGCATTTAATCAAGAAGATGGGATACAAAGAGGTCAATACCTTTTTCCAGGACCTCTCTTCGGAAGTTCTCGACATCAACGAGGTCATCGAGAAATACACCCTCCTCTTGAAGCAAGAGACGGAGCAGGTACACGAAGAGACGTCCTATCGAAGTGCTGGAAACTTCAATCTTCGTCCGGACGAAGAGCTGATGGGAAAAGGCGCTAGCGGAAACAGCGATGTGTTGGTCATAGACCGCAATTTGAAAGGAATAGATTTCACGCTGGCCAAGTGTTGCAGCCCCATCTATGGCGATGAAGTCTTCGGATTTGTCAGCGTCAATGGGGGAATCAAGATTCACCGCACCGATTGTCCGAATGCTCCCGAACTGAAGTCACGCTTCGGATACCGTATCGTCCGAGCACGTTGGGCCGGAAAGAACAAAGATTCGCAATACGAAATCCGCCTTCGTGTAGTGGGACACGATGACATCGGAATCGTGAGCAACATCACCTCTATCATCTCCAAAGAACACAATCTGATGCTTCGAAACATTTCCATTGATTCGTATGATGGACTATTTTCCGGCACGCTGACCGTTATGGTAGACGATACTTCCAAGTTGGAACAGCTCATCAAGAAGATTCGGACGGTAAAAGGTGTAAAGCAGGTAAACAGATGTTAATTGATGCGAAAAACGACCAGTCTGATTGGCTAAAGTTTCATATTTGGAGGCGAATGTACTATCTTCGCCCCAATAATAAAGGATTTGAACAATGAAAAAGATTTTGACGACTGCTCTCCTGATGATGTGCGTACTCTTTTCGTTCGCACAAGGAAAGGCAGAGATAAAGTTTGATAAGACAAAACACGATTTCGGTACTTTCCCGGAAGATGATGCCAAGGTAACTTGCGTTTTCTCTTTCGAAAATGTAGGAAAATCCCCTTTGGTGATTCATCAGGCTATCGCCTCATGTGGATGTACAGTGCCGAGTTTCACGAAAGAACCGATTAAACCCGGAGGTAAAGGCGAAATTAAAGTTACTTACGATGGAACCGGACGCTTCCCCGGCCACTTCAAGAAAACCATCACCATTCATAGCAATGCCAAGAACGAGATGGTAAGGGTTTACATCGAGGGAGACATGACTCCCAAGGACCTGGACTTGAAAAAGGCGATTGAAGAAGTTCAAAAGCAAAGCGAAGGTTCGAAATAGATTATTTCATAATTATTATTTAAAATATATTTTTTTGTTTTGCGAACGGGATTCCTTGTGAAAGGCGTCCCGTTTTTTTGTAAGTAATCCTCTCCCCTCTTTACAGAAGTCTCTTACTTCTTCAAGATGCGAGAGGTGTTCTGTTTTGCTTCATTGAAAGCCTTT
>JAFUNW010000350.1 GCA_017472905.1 Bacteroidaceae bacterium | reverse complement strand
GAGGATGTGGCTAATTTTATGCTCCATCCTCTTTTCTTTTTTTTATTTACCGAAAACTTCTTCTATATTCCATTTTTCCATATATGGAATGGTGAGTGTATCGTTTTGCACCACAATGGGTAGCCAGATGTAGCGTGAATCGGCCAAATCGGTTTTCTTCCACATGTCGAACATGGCTACGTATGCATTTTCTTTGCCTGCGATGGGTTGTACGAATGTGCTTTGTCCATAGAATGTTTTGTCTGCATCAACTCCACGACATGGGTCGCCCAATACAGTCCATTCACCCATAATAGAGTCTGCTACGGCCAGTTCTGCACGATTGGGATCCCAACCTGTACAGCCGGATGAGAGCATATAGTATTTTCCATCTTTCTTAAAGACTGCGGGTGCTTCACGAGCTTGGTCTACAAAACGGCGCACATAACGACCGGTTGGCTTCAGGTAGTCATCGGCCAGTTCATTGATATGCATTGTTTGATTATGTTCTGATGAGCTGAATTGATAGGCTTTGCCATCGTCATCGACAAATACGGTTTGGTCGCGGCTCATGGTTTCATTCGGACGGAAACTGCCCAGGTAGGTAAACTCGCCGTTGGGGGTATCGCTGATGGCTACACCTGCTGCTGCTTTGCTATAATCGGCGCTTTCGACATGTGCCCACATGACAAATTTCTTTGTTTTGGCATTGTAAACGACTTTGGGGCGCTCCAAAACTTTGGATGGGTGTAAATCGTGGTTTTCATCATCGGGGACTGCCTTTAAGACGACTCCTTCGAATTTCCAATTCAACAAATCGGTGGAGGAATAGCAGCTTACGCCGGTTACATCGGTTCGATAGCATTCCCACGTTGCCCATTCCGGCAAATAGGTTTTTCCGACTTTGTATTCTCCATACCAATAGTAGGTTCCTTCGTGATAGAGCAGGCCTCCTCCGTGTGCATTAATCGGATTTCCATCTGTATCCAGCCATTGTTCTTTGGGGATAATGTGTGTGTTTAAAGAATCGCTCTCGTCTGTCGAGGATTGTTTTTGTGTTCCTCCACAAGCTGTAAAGATTCCTACAAGGCAAAGAAGAAACGTGGATTTCAAGAATGTGTGTGTATTCATATCGTTTTTTATATCATTAAAAACAAAAAATAAAAGTCATCGCTTAACCTAGCATGCCAAGTAAAGAAATGACTTTTACTTACTTTTTATATATTAACTGTTCTTAGAACAATTTTTCGGGATATACTCCGTCTTTAACAAGTTGTGCGATGCGCTCTACGGTTGCTTCACGATCTGCGGCATAGGTTACTCCAAACCATTTGGAAGTAGTATCCAGTACTTCTACCGTAGATGTTCCATCGTTAATGAGTTTGTTTACCATCAATGGAATAAAGAACTCGGCTTTCAGATTTTCCATGTTTTTGGGATCTGACAGGAATTCTTTGAAATAGGCTTCGCTGTGTGCAAAATAATCGGGAGTGAATCCCCACATATTCATTGATACGGGCACATTTTCATCTACAGCGACCCATTCTCCTTGTTCATCTTTATAACAGATAGGGCCATCGGCCGGAACACGCATGATTTCTGTACGCTCTACAACGTCTGTCAAATGGTGGTGTGCGTCATATTCACATATACCACGTGCTACTGAGCCGTTTTCGCTCAATGTGTTGCAACAACGGAATCCGACCATCGCATATTTGTTTGTAGCACCTTCGGGGAGTTCACTCAAGAATTTACCGATAGCAGCAAACGCATCTTGACCATAGAAATCATCGCAGTTGATTACAGCAAAAGGTTCTTTGATAACGTCTTTACCCATCAATACAGCATGATTGGTTCCCCAAGGTTTTACACGACCTTCCGGGCAAGTAAAGCCTTCGGGAAGAGCATCTATACTTTGAAAACAGAGTTCACAAGGAACTTTGCCTTCGTATTTAGAAAGAATCTGAGTACGAAACTGCTCTTCAAAATCTTTACGAATCACCCATACAATCTTACCAAAACCGGCACGAATAGCATCAAAAATAGAATAATCCATGATTGTTTCGCCATTCGGTCCTAGTCCATCAAGTTGTTTCAAGCCGCCATAGCGACTTCCCATACCGGCTGCTAAAAGAAATAATGTAGGTTTCATTTTTTATGATATTTAATATTGATTAATTATTAATGTATGTGCAAAACTACTAAATATAACTTGACTAGCGAAATATAATGGACTATTTTTAAAGTTTTTACGCGCGTTTTTTTAATGGTAACGCACACATTGTATAAAATAAAACTAAAAAAAAACTTCTCATTGCTCGCAATAAGAAGTTCTGTAATATGAAAAAGCCGTATCAGTGATGCGATGAAACTCCGAGTAGTAGGATTTGAGCGCACGCTTTTCTTTGTAATCCACCTAACCAAAAGGGATGGCACGCCATTGAAAAACGAAGCATTCTCGGTATTTCAGTATTATTGATGAGTTTCCCAATCTAACTGATACGGCTTGTTTTTTCGATAAGCAAATATAGAATATATAATTGGAACGACCAAATAAATCGACTAAAAAAGAGAAAAAAACTACTTTATTCTTATATTTTCAGAAGATTTAAAGGCTAATATCTGTAATTACAATCTTTCATTCTCACAAAATAAACAACGGAGCCATGCATAAAATACACAGCTCCGCTATTATGTAAATCTGATAAAGTTCTAAAAGAGACTTTCTTACTTTACTTTTGCTACAATAGCTTTAAAAGCTTCGGGATGATTCATTGCTAAATCGGCCAATACTTTACGATTAATTTCAATACCAGCCTTATGCAAAGCACCCATCAGAGTTGAATAAGACATACCTTCCAAACGAGCTGCTGCGTTTATACGTTGAATCCACAAAGCACGGAATGTACGCTTTTTATTACGGCGATCGCGGAATGCATAAGTCAAACCTTTCTCCCAAGTATTCTTGGCTACGGTCCATACATTCTTTCTTGCACCAAAATAACCTCTGGTAAGACCTAAAATTTTCTTTCTCTTTGCTCTTGAAGCAACATGATTTACTGATCTTGGCATAGTTTTTTAATCTTTTTGAATGTTAGCGTCATCTTTTTAAATGAACTTTAATTGCTAGACATCCGGTTAATAACTTTTTTAATTAATCTAATTAAGCTTTTCTTGAATGAGAAAAGAATTACTTCATTGCAAGAAGTTGTTTCACTGAATTTACATTCGTTGAATCAACCAAACCTGAATGGCAAAGGTTTCTCTTCTGCTTCTTAGTTTTCTTAGTCAAGATGTGACTATGAAAAGCATGTTTTCTCTTGATTTTTCCTGTTCCGGTAAGAGTGAATCTTTTTTTAGCACCGG
>JAFUNW010000349.1 GCA_017472905.1 Bacteroidaceae bacterium | reverse complement strand
TCTTCTTTGTTTGAAGCTGTTCTTCTGCTTCTTCTTCCGGAAGTAGGTTTTTCCTCAACCGGTTTTTCGATACCGGCCAGTTCCGGGTCAATCATGATGCGTCCGCAGTATTCGCATACGATGATTTTCTTTCTCATGCGGATGTCAAGTTGTCTTTGGGGTGGTATTTTGTTGAAGCACCCCCCGCAGGCATCGCGTTGTACGTATACGATTCCGAGTCCGTTGCGTGAGTTTTTGCGAATGCGTTTGAATGCTTGTAGTAAACGAGGTTCGATGGTCATTTCCAGAGCTTTGGTTTTTTCTCTGAGTTTCTCTTCTTCTTGTTTTGTCTCGGCTACAATTTCTTCTAGTTCTGCCTTTTTAATTTCGAGGTCTTTTTCGCGTTCTTCGAGTTGTTTTTCGCTACGTTCGCACTCCTCTACTTTGTTATTCTCTGCGTTTGTATACTCTTTGATTCTCTTTTCGCAAAGTTCTATTTCCAAAGTCTGGAACTCGATTTCTTTGCTCAACATGTCGTATTCGCGGTTGTTGCGAACATTGTCTTGTTGTTCTTTGTATTTTGCTACGGAGTTTTTGGCTGCTTCGATTTCTTCTTTTTTCTTGGCTACGGCCTGTTTGAGGTCAGCCATGTCGTTTTTGATTTTTTCGATGCGTGTGTTCAGTCCGGCCACTTCGTCTTCGAGGTCTTGTACTTCGAGGGGGAGTTCTCCGCGCAGTGTTTTGATTTTGTCAATTTCTGAGAGCATAGTTTGCAACTGATATAGCGCTTTTAATTTCTGCTCTACACTCAAGTCTGTTGGGTCTTTCTTTTCCTTAGCCATGTCGTTTTAAAAATAATTTATGGGATTTGTACTTTTTTCGGCCAGCTTTACGGGCAATTCCGGTGTCAAATCCTTTATGATTGAATAGAATATTTCAGTAGTGTATTGTTCGCTTTCATAATGTCCGATTTCCATCATCAGGATGTCGTTCTCATGTCCGAAATAGTCGTGATATTTTATCTCTCCGGTAAGAAAAACGTCTGCTCCTTGTGCGATAGCTTTGGGTAGGAGGAATGCTCCTGCTCCTCCGCATAGTGCGATGGTTTTTACGGTTTTTCGGGCGAATCGATTGTGCTTTATGCATGCAGTTTTGAACGTATCTTTTACCTGTGTAAGCCATGTGCACACGTCTGTCTCTTCAGGCAATTCACCGATGATTCCTGCGCCGACTTGGTTCCAGCTGTTTTTCAGTGGATAGAGGTCGTAGGCCGGTTCTTCATACGGATGGTTGTTTATCAGGGTACGCAGTACGGCACTTTTTTGAAATGCGGGAAGGATGGTTTCGATGCGTGTTTCCCGTTCGGAGTGTACCTCACCGATGGTTCCGCAGAAAGGATTGCATCCTTCTTGTGCGCGAAAAGTTCCTTCTCCTTCGGTGTTGTAGCTGCATGCGTCATAGTTCCCGATGTGTCCGCATCCGGCTTTAAACAGTGCGTTGCGCAATTTTTCGGCATGTGCAGTGGGAACGAACGTAACGAGTTTAAGCAGGCTTTCTTCCTGTGGTGCAAGGGTGTGCACGTGTTGCAGTCCCAATTTCTCGGCCATTTTTTTATTGACTCCCTGAGGAGCATTGTCCATATTGGTGTGCATCGAGCAGATGGTGATGTCGTGCTTGATGGCTTTGATGACGCACCTTTCGGTGTAGTCTCTGCCGGTAATGGATTTGTATCCTCGAAAGATGAGTGGGTGGTGCGACACAATAAAGTTGTATCCGAGCGAAATGACTTCGTCTACCACCTCTTCGGTTACGTCCAGACACAATAAAGCCCCTGTAGCTTCCACCTCTGTCAGTCCTACTTGCAGGCCGGCATTGTCCCATCCGTCTTGCAAGGGCAGGGGTGCGAACTTCTCAAGGGCGCACACAATCTCTTTTATTTTCATTCTTCTATTTAAAGAATTTGGTGCAAAGGTATGGAAAAAATGGCGATAAACCTATTTTTTTCGCAAATAAATTGCGGTGAATGAGGGAAATTGGAACTTTCTTTGACTGTCGTCTCTCGTGCAGAAGGTCGGAAAAGCCTCTTTGGTGTTGCTTTTTGGGGGGATGATGCTTAACAAACCTACCTCTCCCCTTTTCAGAATCGTTGCGGATAGTCGCGGAAAAAAATCTGCGGCTTGCGCATGAAAATCTGCTGCACTGCGGAGCAATTTTTGCCGTGCAGCAGACGAACTTTTGCTGCCGAGCAGACGGAACTCTGTTGGGCAGCAGATTTTGGGGTGCAAGCCGCACTTGACTTTTTTGAACTGAAAAACGGATTTACAGAAGAAAAAAAGAAAAAAATGTTTGTCGTATGGAATTTTTGCGTATCTTTGCACACGAAAATTTGAGAGCGGGGCATTAGCTCACTTGGCTAGAGCGTTTGACTGGCAGTCAAAAGGTAACGAGTTCGATTCTCGTATGCTCCACCGAAAAGAAGGGAAGTTTCGTCAGGGAGCTTCCCTTTTTTCATGCCGGGCCCCTCTCGAACAAAGTGAAACCCGAGGCGGGAAGTTTTTGGCTTCTAGAACGGATTTTTTCCTGCCTATATATAAATAAGGAGGCGACTATGCTGATTTACAACACCACCTATCAACTGGAAAATGACAATGCACGCAACTTTGTCATCTGGATACACGAGGTTTACATGCCTCAAATTGTGGAAAACGGATTGCTGAAGAATCCCCGATTAACGCGGATTTTGAGCCATCACGACCAAGAAACGGAATGCTTCTCGCTTCAGTGGGAAGTCGAAGATACGAAGACGCTTCACGCATGGTTTGTGCAGCAGGGCGACCAACTGAGCAAGGAGATGCAAAAGGTGTTTGAGAATAAAGTGATGTCATTTTCTACATTAATGGAGACAATCGAGTGACCTCTGCGAGCAAAATAGAAAAGATCATTCTCGGCATAGACCCCGGAACCAATGTCATGGGGTATGGTGTGCTGAAGGTAGTCGGTAGTCGGGCCGAGATGGTTGCGCTGGGAGTCATAGACCTGCGCAAGCTGGGCGACCCATACCTGAAATTGGGCAAGATTTTCGAGCGGGTGCAAGGCATTATCGAGTCTTACCTGCCCGATGAGATGGCTATCGAAGCCCCTTTCTTTGGGAAAAACGTGCAATCCATGCTGAAATTGGGGCGTGCGCAAGGTGTGGCGATGGCTGCCGCCATCAGTCGGGACGTTCCCATTACGGAATACGCTCCGCTGAAAGTGAAGATGGCCATAACCGGAAACGGGCAAGCCAGCAAAGAGCAAGTGGCCGGCATGTTGCAACGGATGTTGCAGATTAAAGATCAAGACCTCACCCCTTTTTACGATGCAACCGATGCCTTGGGAGTGGCTTATTGTCACTTTTTGCAGATGGGCCGTCCGGTGACCACAAAATCCTATAGCAGTTGGAAAGACTTTGTGCAGAAGAATCCGAACCGAAAGAAGTGAACTTAAAGGATGTCAAACTTAAAACCATTCATTAAAAGCAGATTATGCAACATATCATACGTATCAGTGCGGGGGTAGCCCGCCATCCGTTACACCGGATGAAGCAACCCATTGAACTGGCCTTTGCTGCCGGCGAACAGATAGCCATTGTCGGACCGAACGGAAGCGGCAAAACCGAGTTGGTCAACACGCTCATCGGGAAATATCCCCTGCTGATGAACGAGGTAGCGTACGACTTCTCTCCCCGCTCCTCTTCATTGGTCTATGAAAATGTTCGATACATCGCTTTTCGTGACACGTATGGCGATACGGAGGGAAACGGCTATTATCAGCAACGCTGGAACAGTCAGGAACTGGACCTCTTTCCCTTAGTTCGTGAATTGTTGCCGGAGACGGCCGATGAAGTTTGGCGCGAACGCCTTTACGAGTTGTTCGGTATTGAATCGATGCTGGACAAACACATTGTGCTGCTTTCGAGCGGAGAGTTGCGAAAGTTGCAGTTGACCAAGACGTTGCTCACGAATCCGCGTGTGCTGATTATGGATAATCCCTTCATCGGATTGGATGCTGCTACGCGCGATGTGCTTGAGCGCTTGTTGGCCGAACTTTCCGCATCGACCGACCTGATGATAGTGCTGGTACTTTCGAAAACCGACCATATCCCCGACTTCATTACCCACGTAGTGCCTGTGGAGGAACGTGTGTGCGGCGAAAAAATGACTCGTGCGGCTTACGAACAGATACGCCCATCCTACCCTGCTCCCGTATTGTCGGAAGAGATGCGTACCCGCATTCTGCAACTGCCCTCACGCACAGACGATTTGGTGGCCGAACATGTGATAGATTTCCGCCGCGTTACCATTCGATACGGCGAGCGCATCATTCTGAAAGAGTTGGACTGGAGTGTTTTGCAAGGCGAGAAATGGGCATTGTCGGGCGAGAACGGAGCGGGAAAATCTACGCTTTTGAGTTTGGTGTGTGCCGATAATCCGCAATCATACGCTTGCGATTTCTCTTTATTCGGCCGCAAACGCGGTAGCGGAGAGAGCATTTGGGAAATCAAGAAGCACATCGGATACGTTTCGCCCGAGATGCATCGTTCTTATCTGAAGAGTTTGCCGGCAGTGGATATCGTAGCTTCCGGATTGCACGATACGGTGGGGCTTTACAAACGTAACACAGCCGAACAACAGGCCCAATGTAAATGGTGGATGGAGATATTCGGCATCGAACATTTGGCAGAGCGCGATTTTCTTTCCCTATCAAGTGGCGAACAACGCCTCGTGCTTTTGGCGCGTGCCTTTGTCAAGGACCCTCAACTCCTGATTTTGGACGAACCGCTTCATGGACTTGACATGCGTAACTGCCGTTTGGTGAAAGATGTGATAGAGGCTTTCTGTTCACGACCCGGAAAAACTCTCGTCATGGTGACCCACTACGAAGAGGAGCTTCCGGCAAACATTACCCACCGCCTCTATTTGAAGAAAAACGGTTGACGAAGCAGGCTGTCCGTTGAGGATATTCCTTTTAATCCCTTTAAACCTCAAAAAATAAGAGAGGAGCATCTCCCCTTTCCTCGCGAAAGTTCGGATGCTCCTCTTCTTTTTATGGATACCCTCCTTGCTGCAGTGGGTTGCTCCCACTGAACGGAATCAATATTGCTCTTTTTCGTTCGGGAAGTCGCAGCTTTTCACGTCTTCGATGTAGCGCCCGATGGCTTGCGTCATCACCTCGTTGAGGTTGGCGTAGCGCCGCAAGAATCGCGGGCTGAATCCGTTGGTCATGCCGAGCATGTCGGTTACGACCAATACTTGTCCGTCCACTCCGCCACCGGCACCGATTCCGATGATGGGAATGCTTACCTCTTTGGCTACCCGAGCTGCTAAAGAAGCGGGGATTTTTTCCAAAACGATGCCGAAACATCCGGCTTCTTCGAGTAAATGTGCGTCTTGGATAAGTTTGTTTGCCTCAGACTCGTCTTTGGCTCTCACCGTGTAAGTCCCGTATCGGTTGATGGATTGGGGCATCAGTCCCAAATGGCCCATTACCGGAATGCCGGCCGAGATGATTCGCTTTACTGTGTCGATGATTTCTTCGCCTCCCTCCATCTTCAAAGCATCGGCATGACTCTCTTTCATGATGCGGATGGCTGAAGAGAGTCCTTCCAACTCGTTACCTTGGTAAGAACCGAACGGCATATCTACGACCACAAGGGCGCGTTTGACTCCACGAACGACCGATTTACCGTGATAAATCATCTGTTCCAAAGTCATGGGCAGGGTGGTTACGTTTCCTGCCATAACGTTAGAGGCTGAATCACCTACTAAAATTACGTCTATGCCTGCCTGATCAACAATTTGTGCGGTCGTATAGTCGTATGAAGTGAGCATGGAGATTTTTTCTCCGCGTTGTTTCATCTCTATCAGTCGGTGAGTCGTCACCTTTCGGTTATCATTTGAAATGTATCCGGCCATATTTTATTGTTTTATGGGTTGTTTATTGTTTTATAGGTCTGTTTTTATGAAAAACGCGGCAAAATTACTGCTTTTTTACCATTTGGACAAATTGCCTCCGCTCAAAATGATTTCTTGGAAAGAATCAGTTTTTGTTTATCCATTTTTCCACATCTTCCCAAGTTGCTTGACTGAAATTTTCGATTACCTCGTGCGCCTTGTCGATAAGCGTATGTGTCGGATTGGTGGTGGCGAGTGCAATGACGGTCATTCCGGCACGCTTTCCGGCCTCTATTCCATGAAACGAATCCTCGAAAACCAAACAGTTTTCCGGAACAGTATCGAACACTTCGGCTCCTAAAAGAAAACAGTCGGGATTGGGCTTTGAGCGGGCAAACATGTCAGCCGTAAGAATTCGGTCGAAAAGTTCTGTCAGTTCCGGGTGGGTTTGATAGACGCATTCCATCTTTTTGTTGTTGGAACTGGTGACAACAGCTGTTTTCACCCCCTGATTCTTTAATGTTTTCACAAAATTTTCAATTCCGGTAATGTATTGGTAGTCCATTCGCTTCTCATATTCGTCTAGTTCGCGACAGATTTGTAGTTGTACTTCAGTCATTCCGGTAAAGTGTTTGTCGAAAATTTGTTGCAAGGTCTGTCCTTTGATAATCAGT
This sequence comes from Bacteroidaceae bacterium, assembly GCA_017472905.1. Classification (GTDB taxonomy): domain Bacteria; phylum Bacteroidota; class Bacteroidia; order Bacteroidales; family Bacteroidaceae; genus Phocaeicola_A. Next base: position 598 of record JAFUNW010000349.1, on the reverse strand, counting down.
TCGAAATGCTCGATTTCCGGATGGTATTTCCGTCCTTGTTCGCCCCAAAAGATACTGTATTGAGGTTCGGTGTCCATTACTACCCCGTCAAAATCGAAAAGTGCGGCAATAGGTTTTTCCCTTTTCATCTCTTTTTTCTTTTTAATCCTTGAAAAAAATATTCAAACTTGAAAATATGATGAAGCAGAAGGTCTTTTCCCCACAATCATCATCATGCTCTTTTTTTTGTGCGGCAAAGGTAGTGAATAAATGGGGGAATCGGAGAATTCGCATCCCGAAAAAGTGACATTTTATCCACTATTTCGGAACATCCGGATAGTGAAAGAAAATCTCTTAGTTAAAGAAATGAAAAAATATGTTTCAAATCCTTATATATTGGATTCGCTTTTTTATTTTTGTGCACACTTTTAGCAAAAATGCGCAATAAAAGATAGAAAAATGAATCAAAGTTTCGTTGCTTTGGTCGAGCAAAGCGTGAAAAAGAATTGGGATCGCAAGGCTTTGACCGATTACAAGGGAGCAACCCTACAATATAAAGACGTAGCCCGGAAGATAGAAAAAATTCATATCGTCATGGAATCTGCCGGGATTCGACGAG
>JAFUNW010000348.1 GCA_017472905.1 Bacteroidaceae bacterium | reverse complement strand
TGTTAACTACATGAACTTCGTAATTTCCTATATACCTTATTATATTAAGGAGATAAATGTGCGCCGCGTCTTCGGTGCTAGGGTTTGGCCAAGCCGCTGGAACCAATTGGGACGGGCTTTCTTCACCATTGTGCTAGCCCTGTGTCTCTCCTTAGTGGTGTTGAACATCATCGATAAACAGGGATGGTTGGTGGAGTATCTGCACGCCGACATAGCTTTCGGCCACAACCTCCTCGTCTTGGAAGTGATGGGCGCACTAACGTTGGTCATTCTCCTTGTAGCCGGAGTTTATCCTGCCTGGTATTCCACTTCGCGTAAACCAGCCTTGGTTATCAATGGTAATTTCGCTCTTTCTCCGGCTGGTCGTGTTTTGCGCCGCACGTTGGTGGGGATGCAGTTTACCGTGTCGATGGTCATCATTATCTTTACCCTGCTGATGACTTCGCAGACCCATTTCATGTACACCACCCCGGTAGGCTATGCACGCGACTCTGTGCTCTACGTTGAGGTGGATGATGAATTGCGTAGGAATTTCCAGGATCCCATCAATGAAGCGCTTCGTCAGAATCCGGATGTGGAGAGTTTTTCATGGACACGTTTTCGATTGGGAGAGAGTAACTACTTGATGATATGGGCAAACCCGTACAAAGGAGAGACAATAGTCTTCTACTGTATGCCCGTAGATCAGAACTTTCTTGCAACTATGGGAGTGAAGATCACCGAAGGACGTGACTTCCGTCTCGAAGATGCAGTCAACGAACGTGGAGGTTCGCTCATCATGAACGAGACAGCAAGGAAAAAGTATGGATTGGAATTGCACGACATGGTCTTTAGCGACCAAATCATCGGCTTCATGGAAGACGTCAATGTTGGAACATTTCACAAGAATCTCTATCCGACCGCTTTTTACCTCTCTGGGAAATGGAGAACACAACCCCTCAACAACTGTGCTATCCGCCTCACCTCGCCCGACAGAGCCGCTAAGGTAAGCCGTATGTTGGCCGATCTCAACCAAGAGTTGACCGAAGGACAAGCAAGCATGAAGTTCTACACCTCAGAGAACATCTCCGATATAGCCTATGCCGTAGAGAACAAACAGTTTATCATGGTACTTACCGGTGCCATCATCTCACTCCTTATTTCGCTTATCGGAGTCTTCGGCCTCGTACTGTTCGAGACCCAATCGAAGCGCAAGGAGATTGGCGTGCGTAAGGTGTTCGGAGCGACCACGCGCAGTATCCTCGCGATGTTCAACATGTACTACCTGCGCATTCTAATGGTCTGTTTCCTCATTGCGGCACCCATATCCTACAGCCTCTATACTACATGGGTGGAGACGTTTGCCTACCGCACCCCCATGCATTGGTGGCTCTTTTTAGTAGGCTTCGCGATAGTAGCTGTGATTGTTTGCTTTACGGTTACTCTTCAGAGTTTACGGGCTGCAAAGGAGAAACCGGTGGATACGATAATGAAGTGATATTAATAAGGAGTTAAAGCTCAATGTTCTGCAAAACTATTGGTTAGCAAGCTCAGCTTGCGATAACTCCTCTAACTCCTAAAATAGAAACTATATGAAACCAACCCTACTCACCATCCTGCTGCTGACGGCTTTGAGCCTTACTGCAACCGCACAGGAAAAGCGCGAGCTGCAACTGACTCTGGAACAGGTCGTCCGTTTGGCACAAGAGCAGTCGCCCAGCGCCATTGCTGCACGCCACACAATGGAGGCTGCGGAGTGGAACTACAAGTTCTACAAGGCCAACTACCTGCCTTCAGTGACGCTGACCTCCAACCCGTATTACAGCCGGAGCATCAATAAGGTGACCCAACCGGACGGGACGTATAATTACCTGGAGCAGAACAGCCTGTCGACCGACCTGAAACTAAGCATTCAGCAAAATATTGCATTGACGGGAGGAACTTTCTCCATAACTTCTTCGGCCGAGCGACTTGACCTCTTCAAGGAGGGGGAAAGCAACTTGACATCCTATAGTACGCAACCCGTCTATATCGGTTACAGCCAATCGCTCTTCGGATTGAACTCGCTGAAATGGGACCGCCGGATACAGCCCGTAGTCTATCGACAGGCATGCAAGCAGTACACCGAGACAATGGAGTTGGTGGCCGCACAAGCCTGTAACTACTTTTTTGCTTTGGCTACGGCACAGGCTAATTTGGACATTGCAACTTTCAACTATGCTTCGGCCGACACGCTCTACCGTTTTGCGCAAGGCCGTTACAACATCGGTACTATTACGGAAAATGAAATGTTGCAATTGGAAGTGAATAAACTGAATGAAGAGGCGAACCGTATCAATGCACAATTCTCGGTAGATGACCAGATGCAAACACTTCGCTCCTATTTGGGGTTGCAGGATGATGTGTATCTCCGAGTGTTACCGGAGGATTCGGTTGCTCATTTCATCGTTTCGGTCGATGAAGCTTTGATGTTGGCTTACGAACGCAATCCCGAGCCGGAGTATTTCAAGCAACGCCGTTTACAAAGCGACCGCAGTTTGGCTTCGGCTAAAGCGAATGCCGGTTTGAAGGCAAGTATTTATCTGCAGTTTGGTCTGACACAAACAGGACGCGATTTGCGTTCTGCTTATCGCGACCCCATCAATTCCCAAGCAGCCAGCTTGACGCTGTCATTACCAATTTTGGATTGGGGACGCGGACGGGGACAGGTGAAAGTGGCACGTTCAAATCGGGAATTGACCAACTTGCAGGTAGAGCAGAGTGAACGAGATTTTGAGGAGAACGTCCGTCAATTGGTCCGTCAATTCAATCAGCAGGCAGCGCAGATGACCATTGCTGCCAAGACAGATTTGACAGCTGAACGCCGCTTTGAAGTGGCTCGCCGGCTCTATCTGATGGGAAAGAGTACGATTCTCGACCTGAATTCGGCTACCAGCGAGAAAGACGCAGCAAGACGCAGCCATATTACTGCACTTCGTAACTATTGGAGTCTTTATTATACTTTGCGGAGTTTGACCGGATATGACTTTGAGAAAGGAAAAACAATAGAATGGGAGTATAAGAAATAAGGAGGAGATAAGAAAACAAATAAAAATAGATATATTATGGATATTCAACTGAAAAAACGCCCTTGGTACATTCGCTACAAGTATTATTTGTTGGCAGCAATAGCTTTTGTGGCTTTCCTTGTGTATGTGATTATGTTGTCAGCCGGACCACGCAAGCAGCGCATTGAAACCGAAAGTATTCAAATCAGTACAGTCGAGACCGGTCGTTTCATGGAATATGTGGATGTGGAGGGATTGGTGCAACCCATCTTGACGATTCAAGTCAATACGAAAGAGTCGGGGAGTGTAGACCGTATTGTAGCCGAGGAGGGGACAATGATAGCAGAAGGTGATACGATTCTGACCTTGATAAATCCGCAATTGACACGTTCCATTGAAGACAAACGTGATGATTTCCAGAAACAATTGGTCAACTATCGGGAAAGGGAAATTGAGATGGAGCAACAGACGTTGACGTTGCGACAACAAATCTTGCAGGCTCGTTACGAACAGAAACGGCTTAAAAAGAATTATGAACTGGCAAAAGAGGAGTACAGCATGGGGATAAAGAGTAAAGCTGAACTGGAAGTGGCCGAAGAGGAATATTATTTCAAGAATCAAACAGCATCTTTGCAAATGGAGAGTTTACGCCACGATTCGGTCGTGAGCAATCTGCGCCGACAGATGTTGATCGATGATTTGGAACGTGAACGTAAAAAACTGGCTCGTGAATTGGAGCGGCAAGAAGACCTCGTTGTGCGGGCTCCCATCAGCGGGCAATTGAGTTTTATCAAGGTAACTCCCGGGCAGCAGGTGGGGAGTAGCAACAATATAGGCGAAATCAAGGTTTTGAGTCAATACAAAATTCATACTTCGCTGAGCGAATATTACATCGACCGTATTACAACGGGACTTCCGGCTACGATTCTTTACCAAGGAGTTCGATTCCCTTTAAAGATTACCAAAGTAAATCCGGAGGTAAAAGACCGTAGTTTCGATATCGACCTGGTGTTCAACGGAGATATGCCGGATAATGTACGTGTGGGTAAGAGCTATCGGGTACAGATTGAATTGGGACAGCCTGAAGAGGCTGTGGTCATTCCTCGTGGAGACTTTTATCAGGCAACCGGTGGACAATGGATTTACAAACTGAATGAAGCGGGCGATAAAGCCTACCGAACTTCTATTTCCATCGGACGTCAAAATCCACAACTGTATGAAATTACATCCGGATTGAACCCTGGTGATCGCGTTATTACTACAGGCTACGACCAATTCGGAGAAGCAGAAGTTTTGGTGTTGAAGAAGTAAATCTGTCAGTGTGTATTGTATAATCAATGTATAAAAGAGAATATGTTACTACATAATTTGACCATTGCTTGGCGAAACATACAGAAGTATCTTTCACAGAATATTATAAGTGTATTGGGACTTTCGGCCAGTTTGGTGTGCTTTAGTCTCTGTATGCACTTTGGTCGCTATATCATGGGTATGGACAAACATTTCAAGAACTATGACCGCATAGCAGAGGTGGTTTGTCAGTATTCCAATGGGAGCTACTCTATGCTTTCTCCATTGGAAGGAAAGCAGATAACTGCGACCTCCATGAATACATTGGAGCATTTATGTATGATTATCAATGTTGCACAGATAGATTATCATTACGAAAACGAGTCGGGCATGAAAGTTCCTGTTGATCTGAAAGCTGTGGAGACTGATAGCACGTTTGCTGAAATATTCGGAGTAAAAGTGGTTGCCGGTAGTTGGGAACAAGCGGTGAATCTGCCTAATTCCATTGTACTATCTGAAACAAAAGCATGT
>JAFUNW010000347.1 GCA_017472905.1 Bacteroidaceae bacterium | reverse complement strand
TACGCATTTTATTCATGTAATAATTAAGATTTTTATCAACTTTATTTACGATATACATTTAAAATATAACGTATATCCCGCTATTTTATTGCAAAAATAGACATTTTATCCTACATATCAACACAAAAAGAGCAGAATTCTTATTATTGAGAAAGGAATCAGCTTCGTTCTGCAAACATCTTACTTCATTTGTTTAAAAGGAAATTCAATACAGCCCCCATCGTTTGAGCACGTTGTTTTTCATTTAAAATACTTTCGAAAGGGAATCCCATAACAAATGAACGATAATCTCGTCCGGAATATGCTACTGCCGCACAATAATCGTTTTCTTCATAAACTAAGGCTGGAAATGCAGAATCGGATGGTTGCAACACTTCCGGTTGGGTCACAGCATATTGCAATTCATTCATTGTTCGCGGAATAGTGCACTTCATCCCCGTTCCACGAATATTGCTCGTAAACAATTTATCACGCTGACCGGCTACAAGCGGAAAATCCAAAAATCCTCCGGAAGAACATTTTAACATGGAAAGCGCAAATGACTGACCGGAAGAGGTAGACGACACATCATTCAAAAAAGAAGAACCACTCATCAACAGCTTTCCTCCACCACGTAGATAATTCGTCAACAACTGTTGCATCATAGGAGTTAATGCCTGATACATTTCTCCGGTCATAGCCGATTGTCCTCCACTACGCTCCAGCCCTAAAATATAATCAACAGCGACATAGTTCGACAAACGCACAGTTCCATTTTCTACAGCCTCATCGCTGCATGAAACAAAACTATATCCTCCGACAGCCTGAATAGCCTTTCCATGAATAAACGGATAATCAAAAGTATTGCCGACAATACGCATCCCTTCCAATTCATCGCCGCTATAGCCTAACCCCTCTTCCGTTTCACGCCCGATAAACTCACGATCAAAACTTTGTTGCATCCCCGAATAGGAAGTTGTATAGCGATACGGTATACCCGGATCACGTCTTAAATCAAATCCCTGTAAGTTGGTCGTTTCAATAGTTGCCGGCCCACTTAAACGGTCAAAGCCATTCACGAGAAGCAAAGTCGCATTGCTTTCCGGAGCTTGATAAACCGCCAATATTTCACTCGGAAAACTTTCACCTCCGGCATTCACTGCTGTTACTTTATAACTATATACCAATCCCGGTTCTATTTCCATTCGACAAGTAGTTCCACGCACCAGCGTACCATTGTCAAATCCGCCATAGCCTACCCTCGAATAAACCACATATTCACTCGGACGAGCTGAAGGTTCTAACGGATCAGCCACCGGATTCCATGAAAGTTCTATCGTAGCATTTTTCTGTTTCTTGCCACGCTTTTTCACCGGCTCGGGATGATTTATAAAACGAATAGCAAATTGATTGACAGGAAGAGGTTGTACGACATACTCCTCTCCATGCTGTGTAGCTATATATTTCAGTATTGATTTATAAACCGAACGACCTAAAACAAATTTAAAATCAGGCTCATGTCCCCATTTCATATCAGAAAAATTCTGATGTGACAAAGTCTCCAAAATCATGGAAGGAATAACAGGCAAACGGCTCTCACTATAGTTTCGATTCCACATTGCCCGTCTCGGCCACTCTTTCCCTGTATACGCTGTAAGGTCGCGTCTCAATCCGGTAAGCACCAAATCAACCAAATCACGTGATGTATAACGAGAGATTCCACCTGCTAACATTCCTTCATTCGGAGCTGTCGTATAAATTCCTAATGTGCCTATTACCTCATCTTCCCTACTGAAACCGGCATCGCTATGTACACCTAATGTCATCTCCAACGGAACTCGCAAACCTCGCTTTGCCGTAGGATTATACGCTGAACCACCGGACAGATAATTACTCATATACGAACGTACATTGATATCGTCTGCATAATCATTTTCTCCTTCACGAGGTGTATAGACATCATACGGCATACCAGCCCATTGCGCCCAATAACGAGCACCCTCCAGATAACGCGGCATTCCACTAACTTTTCCATTGCGTTGCACATTTCCCATACCCCCACCGAAACGTACAGCATCAGCACTCACTAAACCTTTGCTACTGCTTTCATTACTCAATGCGACAAAACCATAGTCATTCTGTCCTTTATCAAACTCAAATGTTCCAAGATAAACCCATGTTCCTCCTCCCATTCGTTGGTTCACGCTAAACTCTGTTGTTCCTCCTTTATGAAACACTACGTATCGGGCGTCATCTGTTGAATTAGGAAAACTCTGATAAGAGACGTACACGGCATACTCCCCTGTTTCCGGTATATCGGGTATCCAAGTAGCCAACGTACGAGTATTCTTTTTCTTTCCGGAAGTAGAAACCAAACGAGCTGTTCCACTCACAAAAGGCGATTCTCCATCTGAATAGACTGTTCGAGTATGAGCAAATCCGGGCAATAAACTCTTAGTCCAAGGATTTTTGCGACTCTTTTCTTCGAAATAGATACCTCCACCACCATCATTATCCACAATCACTTCCTGACGTTGTGTATCTCGTTCTCTAGGCGTAAACACCACAGCTCCCGCATTTTCCAACATCGGTATAATGAAAGGTACGACAAATGATTGGGTAAATAAATCCTCTGTCGTACAATACAAGCGGGGCCGTTGCCATGTCCATTCATCTTTTTGATTTTTATAATATCGTCCATGACTCTGCCAAACAGCCAAATGTCGTCCGGCCAAACCATGAGTAACCTTGTAAGGAATCGAAGTTCGCTTTACCCAAGGATTTCCTTCATAATTCCGTTTTACCCATAAACGCGAACCATCCCGTTTTTTCTCCGGCAATAAAGCATTCGGGACCAACTGTTGGATAGGCTTACCATCAGCATACAAAGTTATATCATAATAATTTACAGGTCCGGGAAGAGATTGCTTCAAAGAGCGATAAATCCCCTCAACCACCTCTTGAGTAAATGGCTGATAAGCAAAAGTGGCATCTGCATAAACTACCAATTTACGTTGTTCTGCATCCAACGTAAACGATTCTAATCGAGCTTTCCCAATGCAAGCATTTCGGGTCGAATAGTTTTCCAAAAATTCTTCCAATCGTTCCTTTACCACACGTTCAGCAACCTGAGCGTCTACCGAAAACAATGAAAAAACAAAGAAGCTACAAATAATCAAAATATAACGTTGAATATTCATCTTTCTACAACAATTTTATGATACATGCCACAAAATTAGCAAATATCTCTGGAAAAATCTAACGAATAAAGGAAATAATGATTGATAACAAAAAAGAGAGAAGAATCCGGTTCGTTCTCCTCTCCCTCTTGTTTTCCTGTCGATTATCACAATTTATTTATCGTTGCAATAACTTTTAGCGGTTAACAGTCAGCGTTACAATAGACTTTGCTGGAAGTTTTGCACGCAATATTCCGTTCTTTATTTTTGCACCGGAATAGGATTCTGTCTTTACCATATCAGGCTTTTCAAATGAATTATAATCATCTATCTTCTTTGATGTCAATATTGTTCCAGATACATTTTTCATATCTGCTCCATCAAGTTTTAGCTCTATCTCTTGTGCTTCGTTCAAACTTGCGTTTGCCAATGAGATGTGTAT
>JAFUNW010000346.1 GCA_017472905.1 Bacteroidaceae bacterium | reverse complement strand
TATATATTTTTTTTTTTTTTCTGTGTGTTTCGGTAAATGCGCTGCAAAGATAAGTACAATTCCAAAGATTGCCAAATTTTAGGAGGATTATTTCATTCCTTTTAAGTATGCTCGGGCATATTCTATGATTGTATCTATGCCTCGTTGCATGTCTTCGCTTGTCATTTCCACCTGTATATCCGGCTCTATCCCAAATTCGATGTCTTCCATGTTGGGCCCAAACATGGGGGAGGCAGAGAATCGTACAGACCATCCGTTTGGCAATTCGGATGAAAATGGGAGTCCGGAACCTCCTCCTGTCCTATCTCCTATGACTGTTACGTTCGAAAATTGACGCATGATGTTTACGAAATCGTTGGTGGAGCTGTATGCTCTTCGGTTGGTCAATAATGCTACTTTCTTTTGCCATCGTATCTGATTGGATGGGGAGGTGTAGACGGGCTCAGGTGTAGAAAAATCGGTATGTCCCGGTCCGGTTTTGTGTCTGATGTATCCGGTTAGCACTTTTTCGTTCGTGAAGCGTTCAGCAAGTTTGGTTGAGTTTGTCAGTAGGCCTCCTCCATTGTTTCGGACATCAAGGATGAGCCCGTTGCAGAAGGACAACTCCAACAACATGTCGTTGAGGTTCCCGTTTCCTATGCCATCGGAGAAGCTTTCGTAATAGACGTATGCAATGTTGTCGTCCAATATTTTGTATTTTAGTCCACTTGCTATTTTGTAGTCGGTTCCCAGATAGTTGCGTTGAATGCTGTCGTTGAAATTGGCGGGATAGTCTTCATACCATTTCCAGTAGCGTGCCACATCGTAGTTGGCATAAAGATTCGTATGCCCATCGCGTAATTCCGCCAACATGTTGCCTAGTACTTCAAAGAGTCCTTTGGTCGGCATGTCCGGAGTAATCAGTTTGCTATATCGATCGTACACTTCGTTCCAATCGAGTCCGTATTCTTGTTTTTTGTATTCAAAGAAACAATACTTTTGGTCTATGATGTGCCACAAAGCTTCGAAGTTGTCTTGGGGGGTATTCTCATAAGAGTCTTCTTTGATGCAGGAGGCGAAGAGGAGCAAGGAACATATAAACATTCCTTTCTTTATATTATATAAGGTGTAGAGCAAACTTTTCATATCATACGAGTCTGTTTCATGGTTTGAAGCGATAGAGATTTTTGACAAATCCTATCATGAAAGCATGTGAATAGGTGTGACATTTGATGTTGTTAACTTTCGACTGATGCAGGTCGGCCATGTAGCCCAATCGTAGGGTGAAAGTACGGAATGCAAAGTCGGAAGTGAACCAACTCCGCATGGAAGGTTGATTGTGTAAAGAGGTAAAGACGATGTTGCCGTCATAATGTCCCAGACTGAATATATCATAATAGGATTGCTGATATTGCGGTGAGAACATAGCTCCCAACAAGGGTACATCCAATTGGTATCGCAGCTTGATGGGGATTATTTTCCAGGGTATTTGGTAGGCAATCATGCCGGATGCAGCCAGGTTTATATAGCATTTGGCTTGAGCCGGATTGTTTGAGTTGCGTGTATTATAGATGAATCCACCGTGTATTTGCGCCATCGGTCCAAGGGCAAAGTGCAGTTTGTTGTTGATTGGGTTGAAATTGTAATGCAGAGCATAGTTCCAATTCAATAGTCCGGTTAGTTCGTTTCCTGTAGCAGAGGGATTTTCCGCCAATCCGATGTTTCCTTGGAAGATGGTTTGCATGGATACTTTTCCTTGTAGGATACGTGTTCTCCGAGAGCTTTCGCGTAACAGGTTTATTTGAACGCCGCTGTATTCTATGGGCGAAAGGTAGGTGTCGAGTACTTGCATACAACCCATACCGTACATCGTAGAACGGGTGATGTATCGATATGGGCTATGAAACTCTTTTTTGTCAATCGCAAGTTCCTGACCGGCCACGATGGAGGGGAGCAGAATTGCGAAAAAGTATGCAATCAGTCTTTTATACATTTTTTTAGAACAACTTCATCTGTCCGGTAATTTCGTCAATGATGTCGCTTTCGCTCTTTCCGGCATCGGGGTCTTCGTTAATGGGCTCTTTCTCCTCGGTGGGTTGTGGATTCATCTCCTCCTCTGTAGGGAAGCGTGTGGGCTCCAATTCAATGATTTCGGCAATCTCGAACGTTGAGATTCTCTTTCCTTTGGCTTTGTAGCTTTTCAGACCGATGAATTCTTCTCCGTCAATGATGAGCGGTTCCCGGAAACTGTCGTTTCCTCCGAATGTGACTTGTATGCGTGGATATCGTTGTGCTGTCAACAGAACTTCGCGGTTCTCTTTGTTTTCTCCCAAATAGTTTTGGTGTTTGTTGCTTGCATCCAGCATGAAGCGTTTCAAATAGGGATATCCATTGTTGTCAGCATCGTAGAGTGCCGCAGTCCAGATTTTGTTCGGGTTGTATTTCTCTATCAGTTTGATGTTTGTTTCGTAGTGGTTGTTTACATCGAAGTTGCTTAAGTAGTATTCTCCGTTGTCTAACATGACAAGAATGGATTCTTCGGTGTGGAATTCTCCGATATATTGTCCTCGTCCGTCATAATTGAGGCGCAGTACGTCCCAATCGAACCAAACTTGTCTTCCTCCTAAAGTAGAGCCGCCTCGCTGTTTCAGTCCGATGCGGTGTACATCGAATTTGGTCAATAGATTTCCGATGGATTGTCTTCCTTTGATATTGATGCTGCTGAAATCTTTTTCAAAGATGATTCGTTTTATCCTTGGGTTGGGCTTTAATGTTACTTTGATGATTTCGGCCTCTCCATTGGGGTTTGCACTGAAATAGGTGATGCGCGAACCGGGTGTTCCTTGGGTTACGTCATATTCCTTGTCGCGTGTCATTCCGATTGCAGCAAAGCGTTTGATGTAGTAATATCCGTCTTTTCCATCGCGATAAACTGCGTTGTAGATTGTGCGCTTATCGTTTTTC
>JAFUNW010000345.1 GCA_017472905.1 Bacteroidaceae bacterium | reverse complement strand
CCGTCAGTGGCAATGGGGAGTTTGGGCTTTATGTATCCTTACTTTTGTGGCATATATGTTATTTTCAGGAATAAACAAAATGCCTTTGGGGTTTGAAGTTTCAATGGTTATACTGTTTTCGTTATGGGTAATTTATGCCATTGGGTGTAATGACTGCATTTTACAGAACCGCTTTACGAAATACATCAGCGGCATCAGCATGGAGATATACTTATGCCACATGGTGATTTTCCGTGTGATAGAGCGTGTACATCTGGAGAAATACATTGACAATGCAGAAATGCTTTATGTGTTGACTTGCTTGTTGACGATTGTTGGAGCAGTAATCTTTTCCCATGTGGTAAAGTTTTGGTTTTTCCCAAAAGTGGAAACACTGAGTGCCCACAAATAAGTCTTCCGCGTGGGTTCATCATTATATTTTTTTATTTGTCATACTTAAAGCTTTGGATGATTGGCTGCTTTTTATTAATCATACCAAAAACTTTCAGTAAAAACAGGCGCTTTATTTGCTATAATTAATAGAAATTTCTTCTGCTTAAAGAAATAATCCAATGAAAATTGTTGTTACCGGCACTCGTGGCATCCCTGATGTCATGGGTGGTGTAGAGACGCATTGCGAGGAGTTGTTTCCCCGCATTGCAAGGATGGGGCATGAGGTGAGCGTCATCCGCAGGAAAAACTATGTACATGATGCTTTGACGGAGTGGAAGGGGGTGAAATTAGTGGATGTAAAGACGCCGAAGAAGAAGTCTTTTGAGGCCATTATCCATACTTTTCGTGCTATCAATAAAGCTAAGAAACTTGGTGCTGATGTGCTGCATATCCATGCCATCGGACCAGCTTTGCTCACGCCGTATGCCCGACTGTTGGGGATGAAGGTGGTGTTCACACATCATGGCCCTGACTATGACAGGGATAAATGGGGCAAGATGGCCAAGATTATTTTGATGTGTGGCGAACGGATGGGATGCTTATTCGCCAACAAGGTCATTGTCATATCGGAACTCATTAATGATTTGATTGTACGCAAATACGGACGGCGGGATGCACACCTTATATATAATGGAGTACCGAAACCTAATTTTACAGACTTTCCGGAATATTTCCAAGAATTGGGAATCGAAGAGGGAAAATATATATTGGGTATGTGTCGCTTCGTACCGGAGAAGAATCTACACCATTTGGTGGAGGCGTTTGTGAGATTTAAAAATGAAAAGTTAAAAATAAAAAGTTCCTCAGCCTCAGATATCAAGTTGGTATTGGCAGGTGATACAGACTTTGAGGATGACTATTCACGTTCGCTGAAGGAACAGGCTCGCAAAGCAGGTGTAATACTGACGGGATTTGTAAAAGGACGGAAACTTCATTCGTTGCTCACTCATGCACGATGCTTTGTACTCCCTTCTTCACATGAAGGTCTTCCCATAGCCTTGCTGGAGGCCATGAGTTACCGATTACCTGTGATAGTAAGCAACATCCCTGCCAATTTAGAAGTCGGTTTGAAGTACGAGCATTATTTCCATACAGGCAACATAGACCAATTGACAGAAAAACTGCGTAATGTAGCGCAAGAGGAATTCCGCCGCATTGACTATCCGATGGAGGAATATGATTGGGATACTATAGCTGAAAAAACAATGGATGTGTATCAATTGCTCCACTAAATATTTATTAAGTTCCAATCGTTTTTTAATCATTGAACCTAATGGCTCGTTAACAATCAAAATAGCACTTTTTAAAGGGTGCTATTTTGATATCTTTAGTTTTATAAAATCAGCAAAAAAAGGGCAAAAAAGTATCTTAAGATAAATGAGCAAGTATCTTAAGATAAATGGGCAAGTATCTTAAGATACTTTGCACTTGAACCTATATATCTTTTTCCGGAGTGTTTTTTAAAAGAAATCACCGAGTTATCTAAAGGAAAATTCTTAGATAACTCGGTGATTTTTTCGTCAATAGTATTCGATTGGTTTATTTAAATGGCAAATACCAATTAGATTCGTCTTTCAAGCGATTGTATAACGCATTATCGAAAGAGTTTTCTCCATTACGCATCGCAATTGTACGAGCTACAAACTCTGTCATATCTCCCCGATGACGTCCGATACGCATCAGGTCAAACATACGGTTTCCTTCCCAAGCTGTTTCAAGTACCAACTCATCAACAATCATTTCTTCCACAATCGTTTGATATGCAGCAATAGTATCTTCCGGAGTAGAAGATTCTGTCAGATGGAATTCATCAGCAAGGCGAACACTGTCTTTAAAGGTGTAATCTTCGTACTTCCACAAAGCCAATGAACCATCGGTATCCATATCTGTTCCAAAACATCCGCGTGAATGGATTCCTACATTTACAGCATTCAACAGACTGCTACTGGAAGTCAGTGAAGAGAATGCCGGGAACATGGCTACACCGGAAGCATCTCTTGGTTGTACCGCTTCGGGAATCAACGCCAAACTTGTAGTGTCGCCACTCACTTCATCTACCATTGTATTAAGTGTAGTAGCGTTCAAACCATATTTCAGCACACCGAAAGCATACTCTGGATAGCCCATTCGGTTAACTGCTTCTGCAAAACGAAGATAGAACAATGCTGCGCGATAAACAACAACCCAACCTTCAAACTTAAGATTACGGGCACGTGATTCGCCATTAACCGTTCCCGTTACATAAGTGCAATGGCGACGAGCATCACCGGCTCCCAGATCTTTACCGAATAAACTGAAGTTTCCATGAGCGTATTCACCGTTATCTTGTGATTCACTTATCTCTACGCTACGGGGAGATGGTTCCAAACTAGGTACTACAAAAATCTCAGACTCTTCAGCATTCTCGTCTGTTACCTCCTCTGTTTCGTGACGGGCTACATCGTGTCCCCACAATGCCGGTAAAGTAGAAATACGTCCCAATCCGGCCTCCATACTCATTGGAATAACAGTCGAGATATCAGAACTACTTCCCGACGGACTGAAAATATGGGAGAATGCGTCTACTGCCCGATAAGAATTCGTCACGCTATTGAATACCAACCAACTGACATGGGAAGTTCCTACCGTTTTCTCAGCACGAACAATTTCAGCATAGTAATGACGTGCTGCTTGTTCGTATTGGCCCAACCACAAATAAAGGTCACCTAAGAGAATGTCGATTGGCATTATCAGGTTTTTGGCTTGAATATCGTTCTCTCCTCCCCATGCACTTTTGGGTAATTTCCATAATGGATAAACGACTTCTGTATATGGAAGCAGATCTTCGATTAATTTACCGGCCAAGCCTGTCATATCCAAACGAATAGAGGGGTCATTTGCGATTTTGTTAACCTCTTCCATTGTGGTAAGTGGCTGACTATAATATGGAACAGAACCATAAATCGTTGCCATTTGCATATAGGTCCAAGCACGAATAGCCTTAGCTGCAGCATACTCTGCCAACAACGGACGTGTCTGCTGAGTGGTAACAAAAGAGGTATCTACATTTGCAATAAAATAGTTGCAATTGTTGATTACAGCATAGAAGTCGCTGATATTCGTATATTCACATTCATCACTGATAGATGCAAAATCAAAATCTGCAATGGCACGCAAATCGGTATCAGCATCATCGGTTACACTCACCAAATCGGCACGTAACTCTCCGAAAAGAGGATAGCGGTCTGCTACTACTTGCACTTTCTGCAAGATACCCCAAAAAGAGTAGAGAGAATCGTTCGGAGAATCCAGTGTATTATCTTTCTCGAATTCCACACGAGTACTGTCTATATCAAGCATGTCGCCACAAGAACAGAATAGTCCGGTAAAGAGGACAACCATGCCTATGAATGATTTCTTTCTCATATTTGTGTTATTTTCTTTTTCTTGTTTCATAATTCCTCTCATCATTAGAGGTTTACTTTTACACCCACATTGAAGTTGCGGCTCAGTGGCAACATTCCAGTATCAATTCCTTGATAAAGCACGCTGTTTCCGGCTGAGAATTCAGGATCGCTACCCAAGTACTTGGTAAATGTCAGCAAATTGTTTGCAGAACACCAAACTGTAACTCCTTGCAACCAACTCCATGTTACAGGAACCGGAACTTTATAAGAGAAGGTTACATTCTTTAAACGTAGATAACTTCCATCTTCAATCCAACGATCTGAGAAACGTCCGTTACCCATCGGGTCACCGTATGTAGCATGCGGCATATTGGTAATATGTCCCTCACCGCTCCAACGATTAAGCATAGCTGTTGTTTGGTTGTAGAGATTGCTTCCTCCTTCCAACTGCGAGCGTTGATAGTTGTAAACATCGTTTCCTAAAGAATAATTCAATCCGATGTTCAAAGAGAAACGTTTGTAATGTAAATTGGTATAGATATTACCGTACAAATCCGGATTGGGGTTACCAATAATGGTTTTATCTTCTTTATCTATCCGACCGTCTCCTGTCAGATCTACAAAATGGATATCACCGGCTGCAAACTCCTGACGTGCTCCGTTCGAAGCCAATTGATAAAGTTTGCTTGTTGTTCCGTCTTCATTTACATGAGCTGCAGAAGCTGCAGCATCGGAAGCAAAAACTCCGTTTGTTTTATAACCATAGAATACACCGGCTGCTTCACCCTCACGAGTAAGTATTTCAGCATTGCAGAATGTGGAAATCGTCTCTTTTCCACCCGGCTGACTAGTTATCTCGTTCTTATAATGCGAAGCGCTTGCTCCCAATTCCCATTTGAACTTAGAAGTATTTACCAACTTGGCATTGAAAGCAAATTCTACACCTCGGTTTTCCAATTCTCCGCTATTACCCCAATATTGTTTCAATCCGGCAACTTCCGGATAATCAATCAAAGTAAGCAAATCTGAGGTCTTACTCATAAAGGCCGAAGCACTTAATTGCAAACGATTTTTCAACAGGCTCAATTCTAAACCTACATTCATGCGGCGAGTTGTTTCCCATTTCAATGTTTCATTACCGATGTTCTGCAACTGAAGTCCCATTGCCTTATCTGCATATTGCTTTGAACCAAAGTAGGTACGACTAGCCAAATAATTCATATCATCATTACCCGACACATCATATCCAGCTGTCAATTTCAGATAGTTAATTGCCGATGCTTTGAACCAATCTTCTGAAGAAATCAACCAAGCAGCTTGCAAAGAGGGGAAAATACCCCAGCAGACATCAGCCAATTTCAGTCCACCGGCTTCAGAGCCAAAACGAGAAGAAGTTTCAGCAGAAAGAATACCTTGAACAAAATATTTGTTCTGATAGTTATATTCGGCATTTGCATAATAGGCTAAATTAATCCATTCATCATCGTCACCACCCACTGTACGATAGGACAATGAGGTTGAAAGATTCGGCATCTTATCGTTACCAGTATTATATCCGGTTTGATAGTTCGACAAATAAGAACTATACATAAAACGGAAACCGCCAAATACATCCAAAGAATGTGCTCCCCATTTTTTAGTAAAATCTACACGAGTATCGCTATAAAGATTCTCTTCTTTTGCGAAAAGTGAAGAAGATTCATTTTCGATAACTCCTTTATTTTCCAGATAAAACTTGGGAACAGCTGTCATTCCACGAAAATACCGTTCATTCATACGACTTAGTGTATAATTGAACATTGTACTGATAGCTACGTTCTTAGATAATTGCAAACGCGGAGTAAGACCAACATTGAATACAGTATATTCCTGTGCATTCTTGTTCTCACCATCACCGGTATTAATAATAGCCAACGGGTTTGCCAAGTTTGCCAAATCTGCATCTGCACCATCCAATGTTGGGCTAAGATTTCCCTTTACATCATAAGCATAAGGATGCAATATCGGAGATTTTATAAGTGACAAATAAGTCGGTGAAACCACCGGACCTGCTGTATAATCGGTTGTTACTCCATCATCCCGCAAATCGCGATTTACACGTGAGTAAGAGATGTCAAATTTGGTCGTAAGATTCTTTATCAGCGTAATGTCTGTATTGAAACGAATGTTCAAACGTGAGAAATCATTGGCTTCAATAGGAGCATCGGCTTGTGTCAATCCCAATGAGAAGTTGTACATTGCCACTTTGTCACCACCCTGAACATTAACCTTATAGTTCTGAGTAAAAGCCTCTTTATAAATATAATCACTCCAATCAGTGTTGTTATGATAACGCTTATAATAATAGTCGTTTACGTCATTGGTCAACCAAGGAAGTTTCTTATTCGTTGAGAAAGAAGAGACCATTTCACTTGCATACAGACGATAATCATTCGCCCCCATCATTTCGGGCAAAGTGGGTTCCAATGTTACACCGGCAAAGATATTGGCATCGATGCGAGTAGCCATGCTACGTCCACGTTTGGTATCTATTAAAATAACACCATTTGCACCACGAGCTCCATACAATGCTGTACCATTCTTGAGTACACGAATACTTTCTATATCACCAACCTCAATACCGGAAAGGATATTGTTAAAGAATCCGTCATGCATGGTAATACGTCCCTCTTGTTTGTCAAGCATCACACCATCCAATACAACCAAGGGCTGTGCATTGGCATTCAAAGAATTTAAGCCTCGAATGAACATTGCTGCACCAATAGCCGGCATACCTGAGCGTGAAATGGAACGAACGTCTCCTCCTAATTGATTTTCAATTTCTTCATCAGCCGTCAAAGAAGAAGTCAATCCCGGATTGCTTTGATTTATGTTCATGACATTGGTGCCATTCGTATACTGTTGTTTGAACTGATCGGAGTATAAAACCATGTTTATCTCCTGTTGTCCACGAATAGCATATTGCGCACTGCTATAGTCTGAAGTTGAAACATACAAACTCTTAACAAACTCAGGTACTTTAATTTTATAGTTACCGTTCTCATCTGTCATTGCCGTATATCGCATATCGTTCAATGCTTCAACACGTACACCGGACAAAGGCTTTTTAGTTGCCGCATCTATTACTTGTCCGGTTATTTCCGACATTTCATATTGGGCGGTCTGTGAGGACGGAGTTGTTTTCACCGCCTCATCCTGCGCCATCAACCCTCCGGGAGCTGCAAGTAAGCTTAGACATAAGGCTCCTTTTATGGAAAGTTGCATCATATTATTTTTCAAGTTGTTTTTCATCACAATTGTTTTTTCCGATTAAAAATGTCATTCTTTATCACTTGCTGTATCCAATACCGGCTCCAGAATAATGCAATCGATTCGCAAATTACGCTCTAAAGCGGCATTGGAAGCTGAAGCCAAGTTACGTACAGACAAAGAATATCTTGAAGAATTCTCACTATTCAATCCATAAGCACAATGGTCGAAATCTACAATCTGGTCTTCCTCATTTCTACCCCATTGTATAGTAACTGTATCGACCTTGGTATAATCATATTCAGACTCTTCCAAATTCACATTACCCCTCAAGTTTACACGTGCTATAGAGGTTTCTGTACTTGTAGATGAACCGTCTGTCGGAATACCAGAATTCAATTCAAATCGCATTTGTGTAGGACGCGCTACAACTAAGCTATCTTGTATTCTTATATTAGCCGGAACCAAAACAACTTTCACACGATAACTTCCTTTCAATACATTCGGTAACCAGAAAGATACTTGCGGAGCTACATTTCCATTAACCCCCATCTCCATATAACGATTGTCAGAAATAGAACCTGATACCTTAGGATTCTTTGTCAAAGAAGTAACAGAATAAGTATTAGGCATCATACTATTTTGGTTTACAACACGTCCTTGAGGTGATTCTGCTTCTATCACAATGGGTTGGAACCAACCATCTTCCGGTTTAATTGTAAACTCATCCTTGATAAACACTTCACCATTACTTACCTTTTCGCGAATTGCTCCAGAGAAATATCCGGCATATTGTTCCGGCTTCATATAATAAGATTCGCTTCCGGAATTGTCGTAATAATAAGCAGATGTACTGATTATCGAATCTTTTTCCGTAATATCAACTTCCGGCATCGGCTGCAAATTGTTATTATATACAGTATTGCGTACGATAAATTGTTTGATGTTAGCATCCCGCAATGAGTCACGAACTCCTTCTGCCACTCCTTTTGCTCGCTCATAGTCAAAATAAGGAGTCATCAGTTCTATTGCCTCCTGCCAAGCTTTGTTGGTATAAAGAACCATTGTATAGGAACTATCCTCACGCTCGAAATAACCCATCTCACGAAACTTTTCATTGTTATTGATCATGACTGAATCGAAATAGGTTTGCTGGCCGTTTACTTTATTTCCGACAACACTGTTTTCAACATCAATAACATAATCATCGAATGAATGCAGATAAGTACTCAATTCACTAAAATTATCATCGGAGTCCATTTTTTCCCACAAATTAGGAAGGAATTGATAAACGCCGCTCAATTGATAAAGCATTCCATTCAAAGAAGATACATTATCCTTTTGAATCTCAATACCACCAAAAGTAAATTGCTCGGGAACAGTCTCAAAATCAGCTGTTTTTTTATTCAGTAAAAGAATGTTTTTGCTTATATTTCCACTTGCTATATACTTTGTACGGGCTATATGATTTTGCAACAACTCTCTCTCCATCTGTGCTGTTTCCATCTGATTATAACGTTCAAACTCTGCATCTGACAGCACCGGGGCCCACACGGTATATGACTGCATTGAACCGGAAGATGTCTTTCCTAAAATAGAGTCATATCCGGCTTTTTCACATAACTTGGCAAAATTAGCCAATTCTGCCTGATTCTGTATATTCTCCCACAAAGTGAGGGTGGATGTCTCACCTAGATTGTTCGGTTGCTTGTCATAGTGGTCATCCCACTCTTCCGTACAAGCCTGGCCGGTAAGCAACACTGTTACTCCCAACACCCCCATACACATCCACTGGATATAGTTTTTCTTCATATTCATTTAATTTAAATTCTGTTTTCTTTTATTTTAAAAAGCTTATCCGACAGTCGGTTTCCCGACTGTCGTTTCTTTTTAACTATTTACGGTCTTCTGCGGCACCGGTTGTCGGAGCATACACCGATTTAGGAACAATTTCAATATAATCAAGATGGAACTGTTTACTTTCATCATCCAAAACGGATTTGATTCGCAATGTATGACGTTTGTCATTAGAAAGCGGAACTGTTGTAACAATTTTACGTAATGTACGTGGGTCATCACGCAATATGCTTGAAGAACCGGTTCCATCTGCATTCTGATATGAACGCATAATATTAGGTGCTTTCATAAATCCTAAGTTGCGCATCATCTTATCATTGAGCACACCATTATCATCTGTTGCGCCATCTGCCACATATCCGGCCAATGTTCTAGAAATATCGTTGCTTGATACCTGCATATCAACCGGAGTACCGGTAGGCAATCCATCCACATACATTTGGGCTATTCCTCGCTTATCCTCTCCACGGAAGCCAATGCGGATTTCATACGTATTGTTCAAATAACGATCCAACGGTTCCGGAACAGGAGGCAAAGTTATCGTTAAATCATATCGACCTACAATATTAAACTCATCACCCATGTAGTTGTGCCAAGTCATATTCGGAATCAAATACATAATGCGTGAATCACTTCCGGAAACAACATAATCACTGAAACCCGGAGAAACACAGAAATATTCTGTAGTTCCATCTTCATTCTGATAACCATAGAAGCGAAGATTATTGGTACTTAATTCAGGAATCAAAGCTCCGGCATCAAAACGTAAACGTTCATTCAAGACTTTGTCGTATACATTTCGATCATACACCAATAATTTATCTATGCAGTAAAGTAGACCATTAATGGCTTCGGTCTCATAATTTACTTCACTAGCGGTCTTTATTGTGGCTCCATGAATGCTTTCATCCTTAGAATAATAGTTGAGTCGCAAATATCCGCGTCCATCTACCATTGTCACTTTTAGCAACGTATTGGGCAACATGGTTTCATAATATTCATAAATGTGTTCACCGGTTGTTATACCTTTACCAACTGTTGAACGGAATGTGGTCGGATTCAAGTTATTTAATCGAACCGGCAAAATATGATAAGATATCAATCGATTCAACGGATTACGGCGATCCTTATAATCATCCATGACATTATCAGTATATTCACTATATGCATTATTGGCGAAATCAATCAAACCTTGAATAGCCTTGATATTATAGTTCTCTTCCAAGGTTTTGTTATCCAACATAAAGAATGTATAACCATATTGTTTACGATCCGGATCGTTATAATAAGTTTTATTATCGTTCCAATACCAGACTTTACCCAAATGCTGATAATCTTCATCTTCTTGTTTGCGGGTCAATTCATCCAATCCTGTCAATTGCAATGCCTCGGCAAAGATTGAAAATTCAGGATTGTTGATTACCAAATCAGGAATTTGCTCGTTGGATGGAGCTATCACTTGGTTAATCATATGAATCACACCATTTTCAACCTCATTATCCGTTTGAAGCAATACAGAACGGACATTGATTGCTTGACGGTTTTGGGTTGAATCGAAACTTACACTTAAAAAGCGATAGTTCATATTAGGTATCGGCAATGTACCATCAATCAAGTCCTCTGCCAAATAAACCTTATTAATCAAATGACCATATACCATCGAAATAGCCATACTGTCTGTTATATCCTCCAAATTAGGTGAAGGTATCTCCCCAACCTTATAAAGAGAATCTATATACGACCGTACTGCCGAATTGGTCGGAGCAAACAATGTATAGGTTCCGTATGCCGACAAGATACCTTTTAAATTCACCGTATCATTATGGGCACGAGTAATTACATAATAGAAATCTCCGAATGTATCCGGACGTTCCTCCAAATAGTCGGAAATCATATCATTCGTAAAGGTGTACAAATCTGCATCATCCACCTTATCCGTACAGCTTTCCATCACAACAGACCCCAAGGCCAAAATTGCAACGATCAAGGCTGCCGACATGCTTCTCATATATTTATTTTTTGTTTTCATATATTCTCTATATTATGAAATACTAACTATTTTTTCTAAAAACTTCATTCCGGATTTTATCAGTTTCTTTCTGTACTTGAAGTTGTCAAGAACTCCGGATTCTGTTTCAAATTCTTATTTCTATCCAACTCACTTTGAGCAATCGGGAAGAAAAGTGAATTCAAATTAGATAATTTACTCTTTATCGCAGCTTGGTTATCCGCGTATTTCTGCAATAAGAAAGCATTGACCATCTCTTTTGAACTGTTGCGGCGCAATGCATAACGCATCAAATCATACCAACGTTTTCCTTCAAACATCAATTCACGTTGACGCTCATCAAGCACCAATTTCTCCATATTGTTCTTATATTCATCATAAGAGAGTGTGTCTGAAATAGTTGCGCTTGGAGTTGCACGCTTATGAATGGCATTAACGAGTTTAAATGCACCTAAAGAGTCATTTATCTGCACCAAAGCCTCAGCTTTCATCAGCATGACATCAGTCAAACGATATACAATCCAATTGGCATCATTTTTGCCTTCACCGCTACGATAATTATACAGCGCCGTTACTTCTCCGGTAGTTGTTGCTACAGAAATAGGAGTTGCTAAACGTGATGCATACTTGGCTATGCCGTATTCTCCGGCACTTCTCGTATAGATATTCTCATAACGGCGAACATCTTTGGCACTGAATAACGGATCTTGCAAACCGGGGGCTTTTGCTGCATAATTTTCAGAAAGGAAAGCAGCCGGTGCCAATTTTCCGATATTCGATTCGTCACAACCATGTAATAAATATGATTTGTTGTTCACATTTTGGTCTCCATTAGAAGCATCTCCGTCAAATTGCAATTCGAATATGCTCTCTTCACCATTTTCACTACCCCACAAATCATAATAAGCATTTTCTGTCAGATTGATAGAACCTACACCAATACCATCATTGCTGACCAAAGGGTAGATACCCAATGAGACATCGGCTTCCTCTTTTACACCGGCTGACAATGAAGCATTCTTTATATTCTTATTATAAGCCAATACTTTAGAATCTATTACCAAATCGCAATCATTGACACACTGTTGGTAAGCAGCTTTATCACCTTTTTCGCTAGCCAACCATAGATATACATCTGCACGAATAGCTCTTACGGCATCACGAGTTATATATCCCTTGTTTTGTTCATCCGAAACATAAGCTCCAGATTCTACAGCCAAAGGTTCTGCATAATTCAAGTCTTCCAAAATCAACGTATAAATACTATCGCGACTCACTTGTTCCGGCTCTTTCACATCGGCATCATCCATTACATTCACCGTATTTACAGGAATGGCATGGAATGAACGAAGCAAATAGAAATAACACAATGCCCGAATTGTACGCATTTCAGATTCTATTACTTCCAAATCACCTTCCAAAAAGTTTGGGTCTTTAGCTTGTACTTCAGGAGCATACTTCAAAACGGTATTGCAATTATTGATGACATGATAGAAATCGCCCCAACCATTAATTCCATTGGAAGCATACATATTATTATTTGCAACACTGCGCAAATATTCATCTGAACTCTCTATCAAACCAACCGTCATGTTATCGGAACGCAATTCTCCCCAAACAATCATACGTTCTATGATGCCATCTTTCAGCAAACTCTTATAAACGGAGGCTACAGCAGCATCCACATCGGCTTTCTCTGTCCAATACTCTTCCAAAATAATGTCATTCGTAGGAGTAATGGTCAAGAAGTCATCACATGCAACTGTACTTAGACCAAACAGTCCTAACAGAGCTATATTTCTTAATGTTTTTCTTATTTTCATAATTCAAAAATATTAATGGATTCATTTCAGCGAGGATTATCAGAATCCGATACCTATATTAAATGTGAATGACTTCGAACGAGGAGTGCGGGCATTATCCTCACTGATACCCATACCACCATAACCCACTTCACGATCTACACCAGAATACTTCGTCCAGCAGAACAAGTTATTTGCTGAGGCAGAGAAGTTGAGTTTGTTCAAACCATAGTTTTTCAACCATGCCGGAGCTACCGAATAGGTCAATTGCAAATATTGTAAACGACAGAACGAACCATCTTCTACGAAGCGATCGCTACCCAAATAGTTATGTCCGGTATTATACAATGCACGCGGAATCGTAGTGAAGTCTCCTTCTTTACGCCAACGCCAGTTTACGGCCTTACTTTGGTTGTTATGTCCATACATGTTTTCATTATTCATGCGGGCACGATTCAAAATCTTATTTCCATAGCGGAAACTGAAATTAGACTTCAAAGTCCAACGGCCATAACGGAATGTAAAACCAAAACCTCCAATAACTTTCGGATTAGAACTTCCTAAATAGACCATATCCAACTCGTTGATGTTTCCATCATGGTTGATATCTTCGTAAATGGCATCACCACCTGAGAATTTATGTGCGGAAGTGGTTCCAAAAGCATAATACATGGGAAGTGGTTCACCTTTTGAATTATACAGAATCTTACCATCTGCATCGCGAGCAACCGGGCTGGTAGCTCCTTCTGCCTCTGCTTGTTTGTAATTCTTATAATCATATTGATAAACACCCTTATATTTGAAACCATAGATTGAACCTACGGCATTACCCACTTGCAGACGTTGCAGATACTCACCATTGGCATAGGTAAATTCTTTATTATAATCAGCCAAAACAGCTTGATCCATCTCTTCGATTTCACATCGATTTTGAGCAACGTTCATACTGGCACTGATAGAGAACTTGCCTACTTTAACAAAATCGTTAGCATTGATATTCAATTCCCAACCTTCATTACGCAGACTTCCTACATTCTGCCAAGAGAGTGAAGACCATCCATTGGAAGAAGCGATACCCCGGTTTTTCATCAACAAATCTTCTGTCAATTTGTTATAATAGTTAAAATCGGCAGTAATCAAATCGTCAAACAATCCCAAGTCTCCACCTAAGTTGTATGAAGTCGTCTTTTCCCAACGCAAGTTACTCAAACGAATACCACTTGGAGAAATAGCAGAAACGCCATTATACATTCCATCTTTTGCATATCTGGTGTAGAACAAATATTCACTTGAAGGCTGATTACCTACAATACCCCAACTCGGACGGAAAGACAACATGCTCAACCAATTCAACTTCTCCATGAATTTTTCATCACTGATATTCCAACGCAAAGAAACACTCGGGAAATTACCCCAACGGCGATCTGCACCATACTTCGTGCTACCATCGCGGCTCATGGTGAAACCAATGGCATATTTGGATTTATAAGAATAGTGCAATGAATAGCGTAACGACATTGAACGCCATTGCCAGGTATTGGTTCCACTGACATTTTGATAAGCATCAACCGTACTACTGGTAATAGAACCATAAGGCAAACCGTAGCTTCCGTTATTTTGGTCATTACCACTACCATCAATTAACTCAAACTGAGCCATCATAGTCATGAAATGGTCCGGGTTCGAAAATTTAGGAGTAAAGTACAACGCATGCTTGGTAGTTAAGCCTAACTGCTTCTTATCGTATAAACTTGTTTTATTTACATTTTCGTTATCCCAACCTAACGAGGTTAATGTACGAGGATAGAACGTAGTCTCACTTTGAGTAAATATATCCATAAATACACTTCCCTGATACTTCAATTGTGTTTCGCTATCATCCAATCCCATAAACTGGTATTCGATACGGAAGTCGGGAGTGATACGATATGTTTTATCATTGCGAGTAGCCATTTCTGCACGAGCCACCGGGTTGATCATCTTCTTCATATCATTATCAAATACACCGGAAGCCGATTGCAACATTTGATAATATTCAGCTGTATTATTACCATTCTTATCTTGTGCGAACACACTCATATTCGGCATGATATTGTAAGCATCTCCTAAAATACCGTTGTCATAGTTCTTATCATGATCGGTATAAGTCAAGGCAAAGTCTGCAATAAACTTAATACGGTCGCTTACGAAATAGTCCAATGCCATACGAGTTGAGAAACGATTCAATTGTTGCTTGATGATAGTACCTGTTTCGTGATCATATCCTCCGGATACACGGAAGTTTGCTTTCTCTCCACCACCTTCAATCGTCAGATAATGTTTATGACTTTGTCCGAATTTCGTTACCTCATCAACCCAATCCGTATTGTTATTGAAGTTTTCATATTCCGAGAATGTCGGCAAATAGCTGATTTCCGGAATGTTTGTTGCCACTTGGCTCGGATTGAAATGAGCTTCCTTTATCAACATGGTGTACTCATCTCCATTCAACATATCAATACCGGCCGGCTGATAAGAGCCTTTAAAGGTATAAGAATAGTTTACTTGAGTTTTTCCACGCGCTCCACGACGGGTTTTGATTTTGATAACACCATTCGCACCACGTGAACCATATATGGCACAAGCTGCAGCATCCTTCAATACGTCAATTTCAAGAATATCATCCGGATTAACGGTCAACAACTGAGCAAATGATTCTTCATTGGCATTCGCAAAGTCGAATTCTTCGTCTGAAGGCAAATCATAAATATTATCATTTACTACAATCAAAGGTTCTGCATTGGAGT
>JAFUNW010000344.1 GCA_017472905.1 Bacteroidaceae bacterium | reverse complement strand
ACGCTCCGGAGGGGGAAGAAGATGATGATGATTAAAAGGGAGGAGATAAAGGGAGATAAAGGGAGATAAAGGAAGATAAAAGGAGATAAAAGGAGATAAAAGGAGATAAAAGCCAAATGATTGGCTATACTATTGGCCTCTATCTCCACAAAGAGCGAAGCGAGTATCTCCATTTAACTCCATCTATCTACACAAAGAGTAATGATTGGCTACACTATTGGCCTCTATCTCCACAAAGAGCGAAGCGAGTATCTCCATTTAACTCCATCTATCTACACAAAGAGTAATCTCCCCAACAAACAACCACTAAAAACCAAAGATATGAAAAGAGACAGAAAAGTGCTGATGAACACAGCTTTATTGGCATTCATCGCAAGCACAGCCCTCTACGGGCAGACACAATACGATGCAGCCAGACTCATCGACACCGACCTCAACGGTACAGCACGTTTCGTAGGTATGGGAGGCGCAATGAGTGCCTTGGGAGGAGACATATCGACCATCTCAACCAACCCGGCCGGTATCGGTATATTCCGAAGCAACGACTTCTCAACCTCGTTCAGCTTTACAGACACCAAAACGGAAGGAATGATGACCGGATTCGAAAAAGACGCCAACCGAAGACGCATGTCGTTCGACCAATTGGGCATTGTCTTCAGCAACAAGTTCGGAAACAAAACCTCCGTCCGCTACGTCAACTACGCCATAAACTACCACAAGCAACGAAACTTCAGCAAGTCGATGGCCATCTACGGAGACTTGTTCGGAGCATCGCAAACCGACCAGATTGCCTGGATGACCAACCATGACGTAGACGGAAGCGAATATCCCCTGCCCTTGAATGACTACGACGAAATCTACAACAACCTGGACGGATATTACTACGGAGAGGATTGGAAAGACGTATCGTGGCTCTCCGTTCTCGGCATTCAAGGCGGATTGGTGGGTCCCGAAATAGAGACTGACGAAAACGGACAGCCCATTCTCGACAACGAAGGAAACACGAAATACACCGGATACTACCTCGGAATACCGGCCTACGAAGGCGAATACCGAAGCAAGGAAACGGGAGGAGTCAATGCCTTCGACTTCAACATCTCGGCCAACATCAACGAACGCGTATACCTCGGAGCAACTCTCGGATTTACAGACGTAAACTACAACCGCTCATCGTTCTACACCGAGTGGGGCTCGCTCAACGACACAGACACCGACTACACACTCGAAAACGGATTCAAAACCGAAGGTTCGGGAGTCAACCTGAAGCTCGGAGTCATCTGGAGACCCATCGAAAGCTCAGCTTTCCGCGTAGGAGCTGCCATACATACACCCACCTACTACAAACTGACCGACAAATATTGGGCTTCGCTCTATTCTTACGTAGACGATATGGAGTACAACGGCTCAACCGACATCGCCGTCCTCGACTACGAATTGATAACACCCTGGAAATTCAACCTCAGCTTGGGACATACGCTCGGCACTTCCGTTGCCATCGGAGCAGAATATGAATACACCGACTACTCGGCCGCCACCCTGCGATATTCCGATGGATTCGAAATGAAAAACGAGAACCAAATCATCGATGAGGACCTCAAAGGTATGCATACGCTTCGCCTCGGAGTAGAAGCCAAACTGATTCCCCAACTCAGTCTGAGAGCCGGCTATAACTTCAGTTCGGCAGCTTTCGAAAAGAGCGCATACAAATACCTCTATCCCAACGATATGCGAACCGACACCGAGTACGAAAACATGCTTCAAAGGAATACATTCACCTTCGGAGTCGGCTATCGCTCATCGAGCTTCTATACGGACATTGCCTACAAGCTGGCCACCCAAAAGAGCACGTTCTATCCGTTCGACACTACCGAATCCTCTGCCGACATGAAGTGCGAACGAAGCCAAATCATGCTCACCCTCGGATGTCGCTTCTAGGATAATTGCTTTACTTTAAAGCACCAACCAACATAAGACTACAAATAAAAGGCGGATGCTCCACAAAGAGAGCATCCGCCTTTTATAGGACTTGTATTTTCTCTTAGTCGATAATAATTATTCCTTCTGTTTTAATTCCCTCTGTAGGAAATCAAAGACATAAACCGGACTTTGAAAATATAGGCCGGTGCGTGCATCCTGTAACTTTTCAAAGGTTTGGGAGTTATACAGCATATCCAAAGCCTTGGCCAACGATACGTTGTATTCCTTTATCAACATCATCGTAAGGTCACGCATCATACACTCGTTCAAATATTGAATATCAGTCATAATCTTCTCAAGTAATCAATGGCGCGTTGAGAGCCAAAATAATATTGATAAGTAATCCCTTTAATATATTTCAACCGTTCAAGAAACACATCCATAGTAATATTTCCCTCCATGAGATTACGAATCTGTACACCGACCCTGTCATCGGCAATGGGGCCATACACAAAATCGTATTCATGAATAGACGTTTCAGACATGTTATTGCGATTAGCAAAAACGAACTCAGCCCATTCTAAGCTATAGTCACTAAAAATTTTGATGTTCATTGTCCCATCAGAAAGAAGCGTCTCATCAAATTCGAAAACATTAACGACAGGCAAACCTCCGAATTGCAATGTTTTAAAAGTAGCCATCTCTTCAGCTTGTTGTTTGTCTGCCGATAAATAAAAGCCTTGGCCAAAATCTTTTCCACGCATTGACAGACTCAAATCTATGGAATGGATTTCAGTGTTTGAACCATGATAAAGAATCATACAATAGCCCCTCCCTGACGCCGACAAAAAGCAGCCATATCGCTGACCATCGTATTGAATCCTTGAGTATGTGCGATATTGTATTGACTGATTAGAAAATCGATGGCCTTAAATTGCGACAAATAACGATAGGCCTGCACCGAGGTGAGATTGAACTTCTGTGCAAACTCATTGATGAATATTATCACATATTCGGCCTTATTTCTTGTAAGTTCTTCTTCCATATCGAATGTTTCATTTAAGAAATACGGCGTAAAGGTAAAAAAAAAAAGAATCTGAAATTCCATAAATACATTTTTTATTTTATAAAAAGACAATATATCATATATTTCTTCTATATTTGCAACGATAATGGAGTTACTAACACTTAAAAAGACAAAGCCAATGAAGCATTGCGTATAAGTTGATACGCACATTTTAAAACATATTGGAAAAGCGTTTTAGCTTTATTCTATCATTCCGAAAGTTTGGCGACTAAAAAGATTCGATAAGAGTAATAGCAAAAATGCTCGTGCTGTATAGTGCGAGCTTTTGGTTATTCTATCGGATCGGGTTACGCCAAACACCTCGGAATGGGAATATACTAAAAAGTCTCGCGCTTTTTTTGTGCGTAATTCTCAAAGGGATAAGAGAGAGACAACGGAGTAACCTGAAAAGCCGTAAAATGAGTAAGGGCAAACTAATAACGTTTAATTTATGAAAACCTTTCGATTAATAGGAGCCGGACTTTTT
>JAFUNW010000343.1 GCA_017472905.1 Bacteroidaceae bacterium | reverse complement strand
GAAGCGTACAACAGCAAACCAGTAGCGTGTTGTATCATCAGACATTGAGGCAGCTCATGAAACATCCCAAGCTGACAACCATATACAATGCTATCGAGTGGATAAAGTTGGAACTGGAAGGGATGCCAAAAGAAGAGGTGATATCAAGAAAGAAACATCAAGAAGAGTTGGAGATATCCTTTTTCAACCTTTTGTGGACTTCAGATGTATGGAGCGTGAGCGAACGTGAGGCCGTTTATGACTTCATCGTTTCCTCTGTTATGCCTGACCGTATGGCTGCGCTAGCTATCAGTGCCGTTACATTGGGATTTTTTGAAATGTACGACCCACAGAAATATCTCTTCCTGTTTGATGCTTACCGCCATCCGTCTGAATTGATTCGTCAGCGAGCCGTGTGTGGAATTGCATTGGGATGTTTGATGCACGACAATCGCATGAAAAGCAATGCCGAAATTCGCTTTCGGGTAGAAGAACTTGCGGAAGACGCAAACTTTGTACGTGATTTGCGCCGTACCCAAATGCAAATTTTGCAAAGCTGCGAAACGGAACGTATCAGCAAGTTCATGAACGAAGAATTTATCCCGGAAATGATGAAAAATCCCTTGTTGAAAAAGAAAGATAAAACCGGACTGGACGAATTGACGATGGACGAAAACTTCAATCCGGAATGGGAAAAGTGGATTGACAGCAAGAAAGTCAAAAACAAGCTTAACATCATGAATGAACTGCATAGTATGGGAGCAGACATACACATGGCTTCATTTGCCCACATGAAGAATTTTCCATTTTTCCGCACTCTTTCAAACTGGTTTATTCCTTTTGATTCCAACCACTCGGTCGTGAGCGATGTGGTTTCAAAAGTGGGCGGTTCGAATAAGGTTATCTTAAATATGATGACAAACGGCAGCGAGTTTTGCGACTCCGACAGTTATTCATTTTATTTGTTCCTCTCTTCCATGCCCGATTCTACTTTGAAAATGGTCGGAGGAAATTTACCGACTTTGGACTCTGCGATGGAAGAAGAATTGAAGGAATTAGCTGCCAAGGGAGTCGAAAGTGAAAATATCAACCGTAAATATATTCAAAATATCTATCGATTTTTCAAACTCTTCCCCCGAAGACATGAATTTGATGATATCTTTGAAGACGAAACCCTGTTGCAATATCAAGAAACGCTGCTTCCGTTGGTAGACAGTCCCGAGCATATTCATGATTTGTCTCTATTCCTTTTTAATAACAAACACTATGTTGAGGCGGAGATGATGTTCCAAAACCTCGAAAGTATCGCAACTCCTACGGTTGAGATATTGCAGAAACATGGATTCTGCTTTCAACAGCAAAAACTATACTCTGAAGCGATTGTTCAATACGAGCAGGCCGAGCTTATGAAGCCGGACAATTTGTGGAATTTGGTACATTTGGCACAATGCTACTCCAATGTGGGACTTATTGAAAAGGCTACAGAGTGTTATCAGAAGGCAGAAACCATTTCCCCCGATGATTTGAATCTGCTTTTGCAACTTGGAAATTGTTTTGCCAAGCAGGAAGAATATGACGAAGCTTTCAAACGCTTTTTTAAAGTACACTATCTTGATGAGGAGTCTGTGACTGTATGGCGAGCCATAGCGTGGTATTCGTTGATGGCAGGCAAGATAGAACAGGCCGAACGTTTTTACCAGAAAATAGAAGAGGGAAACACCGAAATGAGTGTGGTGGACCGGCTCAATATCGGCCACATGCATTGGGTAGCACACCGCTATCAAAAGGCATTGGACTACTATCGAAAATGCAGCAAGCTGTGTAGCGCAGAAGAGTTTCGCGAAATGATGATGAACGACTCGGACAGCCTCATGTGCATGGGGGTTCCTTTGCAAGACCTGCCGATGATTATTGATTTAGTGAGAGAAAATGATTGAAAACAAATAGAAAATAATAACATGTATACCATTCAAGCTAATCCTTCAGGCACAAGAAGCATACGAGTGACCGAGGAAAACCTAAAAACCATTGAGAAGTATTCCCTTTTTCAGCATCTGATAGATAGTAGCGGTATTATCGAAGAGAGTGTATTGGAGAAACTTCGCTTAAACATACGCTCATTGATAGCATCGCAGGAGGGAGATTGTAAAGACTTGCTTGATCTTTGTATTGATGTGGTCTATCATAACGATATGAAGGCATTCGGATTGCATAAGCTTATTCTGTTGTATATAAAGTGGAGCGAACAAACGGAAAAGACGGACGAGGAATGAACCGACAGCAACTGACCGACTGGTTGCCCACGACCCAAAAAGAGTTGAAGCTCCGGGGATGGGATGAAGTGGACGTTGTGTTGTTCTCGGGCGATGCTTATGTTGATCATCCTTCGTTTGGCGGAGCTGTTGTAGGGCGTTTGCTGGAAGCTGAAGGCTTGCGTGTAGCTATCGTTCCGCAACCCAACTGGCAGGATGATGGGCGCGATTTTAAGAAAATGGGTCGCCCTCGTCTCTTTTTTGCTGTTTCGGCGGGTTGTATGGACTCGATGGTAAACAAATATACGGCCAATCGCCGCCTACGGAGCGAAGATGCTTACACTCCGGACGGGCGACACGATAAGCGGCCGGAGTATCCCTCGATTGTTTACACTCGCATTCTGAAAGAACACTTTCCTGAAGTTCCCGTTGTGTTGGGCGGAATAGAGGCTTCACTTCGCCGGCTGACGCATTACGACTATTGGCAGGACAGGCTTTGCAAGTCAATTTTGTGCGACAGCAAGGCTGATTTGCTTATTTACGGTATGGGCGAACAACCGTTGGCCGATTTGTGTCAGCGTATTCGGGAAAATGAAATCGAGCAACTCTCCATCGCTAATTTAAGGCATTTGGTTGCTGATATGCCACAGACGGTAATGCTTTATGCCAAGAATGAAATTCCAAACGGAATATCGGAAGAGGATATGCAGCTCCATTCGCATGAAGAATGCGTTCGCGACAAACGGAAACAGGCTGAAAATTTTCGTCACATTGAAGAGGAAAGCAATAAATTGCATGCCAGGCGCATCTTGCAGTCGGTGGACGGATGTTTTGCGGTGGTGAATCCTCCCTATCCGCCTATGTTGCAAGAAGAATTGGACCACTCTTTCGACCTTCCTTACACGCGGCTTCCTCATCCGAAGTATAAGGGAAAGCGTATTCCGGCCTACGATATGATAAAGTTCTCCGTAAATCTTCATCGCGGCTGCTTCGGAGGTTGCGCTTTCTGCACCATTTCAGCACATCAAGGAAAGTTTATTGTCAGTCGCAGCAAGGAAAGTATTCTTCGCGAGGTGAAAGCCATCGTTCGGATGCCCGATTTCAAAGGATACCTGTCGGACTTAGGAGGTCCTTCGGCCAATATGTATGCCATGCGAGGTGTGGACAAAACGTTATGCAGCCGGTGTAAACGTCCTTCATGCATTCATCCGAAAATCTGTCCGAACCTGAATACCGATCATCGACCGTTACTGGACATTTACCGGAGCGTAGATGCGTTGCCCGAAATCAAAAAAAGCTTTATCGGAAGCGGTGTACGCTATGATTTGTTGCTCCATCGAAGCAAAGATGAGGCGATAAACAAAGCGGCTCGTGAATATACACACGAATTGATAGTCCGACATGTGAGCGGGCGACTGAAAGTGGCTCCGGAGCATACCTCATCGGCTGTATTGGAACTGATGAGAAAACCGGATTTCGGGCAGTTTTATGAATTTAAGCGTATCTTTGACCGAATTAATAAGGAAGAAGGACTGAATCAGCAGATTATACCTTATTTTATTAGCAGTCATCCGGGATGTAGCGAAGAAGATATGGCAGAATTGGCTGTGAAGACCAGACGGTTGGACTTTCAGTTGGAACAAGTGCAAGACTTTACCCCTACTTCGATGACCGTCAGCACAGAAACTTGGTATACCGGGTTACATCCTTATACGCTGAAACCGGTATTTTCTGCTCGAACGCAGCAAGAGAAGCTGTCGCAACGCATGTTTTTCTTTTGGTATAAGCCCGAAGAGAAAGCTAAAATTGTGGCAGCGCTTCGGCGGATGAATCGTCCGGACTTGATAGCAGAACTTTATCCCCCCGCAACGGGAAAACGGAAAGGAAAAAAATAAAGAAAGATAGCCATTCTGATGCAACCGAAGCTGACGAATGGCTGTTTTCGTTTGTTAAAAGGAGAATTGGGACGAACAAAATATTTTTTGATACTGTTGTAATATCCGATGTATATTAACAACAGAAAATATGGTGAAGAATAGACAAAAAAAATGGTGGGGATTGACGCTCTTATGCCTTCCCTTTCTTTTGTGTGGAGCATGTAAAAGCAGCAGAGAGGCAGACATGGAGGCTGCTACCGTAAAGCATTTCGACCTTTCGCGCTTCATGGGTCGATGGTACGAAATTGCTCGCTACGACCATCGATTCGAGCGAGGTATGACGCACGTTACAGCTGATTACATATTGCTTCCGGATGGGACGGTCCGTGTCGTAAACCAAGGTATCAAGAAAGGAAAGAAAAAAGAAATCACCGGAAAAGCCAGACAGCCCGATCCGGATACGTTTCCGGGACATCTGGAAGTCTCTTTCTTCCTTTGGTACTATTATGATTACAATGTTTTATATGTCGATTCGGCTTACCAACATGCTATTGTCGGGAGCAGTTCCGACAAATACCTGTGGATATTGAGTCGTACACCTAGTGTTTCGGACAAAGAGTTGGATAAATTGCTGGAAATTGCGAAGCAACGGGGATATGGCTTGACCAGACTGATTGAGGTGGAGCAATGACCGGATGAAAGATAGCGTAACGAGGATGTTTGCAACTTTCTATTCCTGCGAGACTTTTCGCTTCACAACAGCCGGGCAGCCTGCGGCCAAACTGTCATCCGGAATATCTTTGGTCACCACGCTTCCGGCTGCAATAATGCAGCGGTTTCCAATGGTTATGCCCGGACAAATTGTGACATTCCCGCCAATCCAAGTGTCTTCGCCAATGGAAATGGGAAAAGCCGTTTCTTTCGGTTCACGCCGTTCTACGTGATTCATCGGATGGTTGGGGGTATAAAATTGACAGTTGGGGCCAATCAAGGTGTTGCGACCGATGCGGATGTATCCACCATCCAACATGACACAATTGTGGTTCATGAAAACTCCTTCTCCTAAAACGATACCCGTACCGTGATCGCAGTGGAAAGGCGGATTGATGACTGCACTCTTCGGAATGCCGGGAATTAATTCTTCGATGACACTTCGGTAATCATCGTCAAAGATAGTCATGGTTTGCAGCTTGGCGCACAACTTCTTTGCACGCATGATGCTGGTTTCAATTTCCGGGTTGGAAAAGTCATAAAGCTGTTCGCTACGCATTTTTTCGTATTCTGTCATAATAATCCTTGTTAGAAATGAAAATGAAGTTCATGGACAAAAATAATAAAAAACGGATAAATAGTATTATTTTTCCCTTTTAAATTAATAAAATAGCCCAAATATTTTTTTTAGAGTGAGTTTCTTTTGCTACATTTGCAAGCAAATAAATCGTATTATAAACTTTTAAAACTAGAAAACGATGTTGAGTCAGAAATTACACGAAGCAATAAATGCACAAATCAACGCTGAGTTGTGGTCGGCATACTTGTATTTGGCCATGTCGCTGGATGCAGAAACAAAGGGATACAAAGGAGTAGCCAATTGGTTTTACGTACAATTCCAAGAGGAGCAGGATCATGCACGCATCTTCATGAACTATTTGAATAGTCGCGATGCAAAAGTAACTTTGTTGCCTATCGAAGAGGTTCCGGCTGCTTGGGACAGTGTGCTGGATATGTTCAAACAAACTTTGGAGCATGAGAAAAAGGTGACATCGCTCATCAATAATTTGGCTGCGATTGCCAATGAGGACCGCGACTTCGCTTCCATCAACCGTTTGGTTTGGTTTATTGATGAACAAGTAGAGGAAGAAGAGTCGGCGCGCGACATGATTACAGCTGTTGAAGCTGTTGAAGATAACAAGTACGGTATGTACATGTTGGATAAAGACCTCGCAACTCGCGCTTATACTCAAGCTTCTCCCCTAGCCTCTTCTGCCGAATAAGTCGGAATCAGAAAGATATAGAATCAGGCGAGCCGCATCTCTTATTGGGGTGCGGCTCATTTGTTTTGTATTGCATAATGCAATGGGTGAAAACTCAGAAAATCCTTTTTGAGGTTGAAAATCAAGGTTTCAGTATGCTAAAAAAAGAAGAACTGCTGAGCTGTTTCTTTTCTGCGGCTTGCTCTCGAAAATCTGCTGCACTGCGGAGCAATTTTTGCTGCCCAGCAGACGAACTTTTGCTGCCCAGCAGACGGAACTCTGTTGGGCAGCAGATTTTCATCTCCGACTGAACAGAAAAATCTCTCCTCCCTCTGTTCTTTCATTCATGCAGAGCACAACAGATTTCCTCCTTATATCGCATCTTTCATGGATGTGATTTCTTGCATAATCGAAACGGCTGTTTCTACTGTTGCAACCTCTTTGATAATCATGCTTCGTTTGCCTCCTTGTTCGCGGAGCGTGCATTGGCGCGGATTGTGTGCCATATAGGTAATGACTCGTCCGAAAGCATCGCTCTGAAAGTAAGGACTGTCGGGATTGCTGACGAAG
>JAFUNW010000342.1 GCA_017472905.1 Bacteroidaceae bacterium | reverse complement strand
CTTAAGATATATGGGCAAGTATCTTAAGATACTTTTAAAGGGGTGTTTTGGTCCGGAAAATGAATCAATCCAAGCCTTTGTCAAATTCAACTAAATTGCGGAAAAGCCGCAAGAAAAAATCATTGTTTTTTGAAAGTATCTTCGATGTCCAACGAAGGCGGCTTCTTTTTTTTGTATTTTCAGTTCTCATATGTTTCAGCTCTCTTGTTTGCTTATTTAGCAATACCTATAAAAAGTAAAAGAGGATGTCGACATCCTCGTATGCGGCCTACTGAGAAATATGAATTATTTGATGAAAATGGAATGTCTCACATACCTTTTAATCTATCTCATCGAACCAATAATGAAAGGTATAGTATTTGTGGCCTTCCCTCTCTTTATTTGTCATCATCTGCATATGGATGTTGGATGGAGATGAATTGTCCTCGCATAAAAACTGTGAATATAGCATTGTTCAAGCCAAAAAATAACATAAAGTTTTTAGACTTATGTTATCCAAACGAAAATGAATTATACGATAAAAACCGTATGATGTTGCTCCCTATTATAGTGGCTTGTGATATGCCAGTGAAATATCCAAATGCTAACTATAAATACGAGTATACAATACCTCAACTAATCCTAGAAAGTCTTGTTAAGTATCGGAATAACGAGATGAGCGGGCAAATTTTGGGTATAAGATATATTTCAGTGAAGAGGAAAACTGCAAACTTGGCATATTCATATAAAAGTTTCAAGCGACTATACTATAATTATGTGTTTCCGCCAGTTGAAATCAAGTATGAAGGACAATGTCCCGTCATCAAAGAAAAGTTCAAATTTATAAAGGCTACGACCTGTTTTCATATGCAAAATGTCGACCATGAAATACCTATAAGCAAAAAATACAACGACCAATATGAGCAGGGTTTATTTCATCGGTTAGAGTGTCACTTAGAAAATCAGATGCTTGTGTCTTATAGTAAAGGTGGTGCTCTCACCTAACAAGTGAATTTTCTATGGGATTTATGTAGAAACTATATTCTCTAAAGAGTTTTCATCATTCATAAAATCACGAGTTACAGTTCTGCAACCCCATAATCCAAACCTTTATCCCACTTTTTATGGGATAAGAGGGCGTTATCCAAACCAAAAGTTATCAATTCTCGTTATTAGTTTGGTAAATAGAAAAACTTTGTTTATCTTTGCAGCGCAAGAACCCGCCAAGCCTCTTTACAATGCTTAAATCGGCGGGTCGTTTTTTTATATAACCATGCGTTACAAAAAACAATATAGTGCTCCAAAGGAGTTGGTGACCCTATTGATGGAGCGAGGTCTCGTCATAGAGGAAGAGGAGTCGGCATTGCAATCTCTTCGTTCAATTGGGTATTATCGTCTGTCTGCTTATCTACATCCGTTCCTTCGTATTCCTAAAACTGAACATGTGTTCAAGCAAGGAGCCACTTTTGGGCAGGCTATGCGCATCTATACTTTTGATCGGCATCTGAGGTTGTTAATTTTTGACCAGATTGAAAGAATTGAGATTGCCGTTCGCAGTGCTATAGTGAATATTACCAGCAGGGATACAAGAAATCCGTTTTGGATGACTTCAGTTGAAACATACGCACATGCGGATAAGTTCCAAAGGACATTGCAGCTGATTGATAAGGAACTGCAAACGACACGAGAAGATTTTATCAAACATTTCAAAGATACATATACAGACCCATATCCTCCCTCATGGATGCTTGCGGAAATATTGCCTTTTGGTGTGCTGACGCGTGTATATGAGAATATTGCCAGCAACCAGATACGAAAGAGTATAGCACGATATTTTGGATTGAATGTCCCTGTATTTACTTCGTGGCTTACCATTATCACTGTGACGCGAAATGCGTGCTGCCATCATGCCAGATTGTGGAATCGCAAACTCTCTATTCGTGCCCTGCTGATGAATCGTTGGGATGCTCCTTGGATTTCAGAATCAGTGCAACAGGGAAGAATATTCTTTACCCTCTGCATACTAAAACATCTTGTTGATGTTGTTCATCCGCAAAATACACTAAAGAAAGATTTGAAGTACTTGCTTCATACATATCCAATGATAGATGTTGCAGTTATGGGATTCCCAAAGAATTGGGAAGAGGAACCACTATGGAAATAACTTAATATATCTCAATCCTCCCAATTTATAGAGATACTACCCAACTTAGACTTTGCACCCAAGGGTTTCCTTAAACTGATCTAGGTAGACACATTTCAAACAATAAATGTGTAATATTTATGAATACCAAACATCGTAGTTGTAAAGACTTTCTTGTAAAGATTTTCAGGAGGCTTTCAATAAAAGCGTCTACGAATGTCGCTAATGAAACAGAAAAACGTCTACTGAAACGGTTCTTCTGCAATTTAGTTGAAAAGTATCCTTTTATAGCATTATAGGTTCAAGCCCAAAGTATCTTAAGATAAATGGCCAAGTATCTTAAGATATATGGGCAAGTATCTTAAGATACTTTTAAAGGGGTGTTTTGGTCCGGAAAATGAATCAATCCAAGCCTTTGTCAAATTCAACTAAATTGCGGAAAAGCCGCAAGGAAAAATCATTGTTTTTTGAAAGTATCTTGATGTCCAACGAAGGCGGCTTCATTTTTTTGTATTTTCAGTTCTCATATGTTCAGCTCTCTTGTTTGCTTATTTAGCCGAACACCTATAAAAATAAAAAGAAAAAGAGGATGTGTCGACACATCCTCTTAGAAACTGTTTGTTCGAGAATAAAAAGATTATTTGGGTAATCCGAATACATCGCTTAATTCTTTCATTTGTGTATCGCTCATACCATCCGGCTCAAAGCCCATGTTTTTAGCTGCAATGTAGATGTCAGCAGATTTGTTAAGTACGTCTACTTGATCGAAAGCTGCCATAATGTCAACATCTACTGCAAAAACTCCGTGCTTTTCCCACATCACTACATCGTAATCATCATCAATGGCTTTGATGGTTGCGTCTGCTAGCTCAACGCTGCTGGGCAACATGTAAGGTACCATACCTAGTCCACGAGGACAAAACGCTTTCGTTTCAGGAATCATACTCCATAACATACGGGTTGCCACATCTTTCTCCATGAATTTTTTATTATGGGTTAGGGCTACCAATTCGATGGGATGGGTGTGCAAAGATGCGCGATAGGGTGAACCTTTTGCTAACAAATAGTTGTGTACACTCAAGTGTGAAGGCAACTCTGATGTGGGGCGTACCGGGTTATCGGCAATGATAACGTATGATGCGCAATCTTCCAAGATGCGGATGATAGAACCATTCTCCATTGGCCAACGAGCTAAATCGCGCATGCGCATGTTTGTTCCTTTGCAATAGAAATAGCAACCTTTTAAATATGGTAAAGTTGTACCGATGGGTTTAGCTTCGCTGATAGCGGGCATGGACTTGATTTCATCATCTACGTATTCCGTAATGTTTACGGTGATATTACCTCCGTTGCGTTCTGCCCAACCTTTTTGCCAAAGGTAACCGGCTACTTCTGCTACTTGCCCTACAGCCTTGGCTAATGCCGGACGATTGTCTAATATGCTCATAGTTTTTTTATTTAAGTTCTTTTTTTTCTATTACGTTTATTTAAGGAGCTCCGGTATGAATGTTGAAACAATCAATACAATGATACCAACAATCAGTACTGCAATGGTTTTCTGTGAACAGCCTTTCCATTCTTTGAGGATGATACCCCATACATTAGAGAATGTTACATTCAAGGCCATCAGAATACAGAAAGCAAGGGTCATTAACGTGGGTGATTCGGTAAGGAATCCTTTTCCGAGGCTTAAGCCGAAAAATTGGCTATACCAAAGCAAACCGGCTAAAGCACAAAATAAAAGGTTGTTGGCCCATACGTTTCCTTTCTTGTAGTCGTTCCAGGTTTTGTTTTTACTGTTTTGATAAAAACAATAAATGGCATTGGTTACGAAACCACCCAATGTTACGAGTAGTGTAGCCGGCAAGGTACGGTACATGGGGTCGGTAAGTTCTCCGAAATGGATGTCTTTACCAAACTCCAAACCTACGTTGAAACAGCCGCTCATGAAACCGGCTAATAAGGCGATGGCCAAGCCTTTGGGAAAATTGAAATCTTTCACAGCTGCTTTCTTTTCTTCTTCAGAAAGTGAAGCGGCTTTCATTGAACCTGCTATACCGATGATGGCAATACCTACTAACGTTACCACGACTCCCATGATAACAGCAAAAGTGAGAGACTCCAAAGCATTCAGTTCCGGGAAGAACATGTTCAAAAGTACAGGTCCCATAATGGTTCCCAGACCGGCACAAGTACCTAATGCGATGCTTTGTCCCAATGCAACACCAAGGTAACGCATGCTTAGCCCAAAAGTAAGTCCGCCGACACCCCATAGTACACCAAATAGTACAGTCATCCAAATATTAAATGGGTTGACGGAAGTGAGCAATTCGCATAGGCAATGACCTTCTGGCACTGCTAAGAAAGCCCCTAATAAGGGGAATAGGAGCCAAGCAAATACACCTTGTATAATCCAATATGACTCCCACGACCAATCTTTTATTTTATTGATAGGTACGTAGCAACTTGATTGACAAAATGCACCGATGGCAATAATCAATAGCCCGATTACTATATCCATGATATTTATTCTATTTAATGATTACGAGTTACCGGTTATTGAATTGTCAATATAATTATGTAATGCTGACAACCGATAGCCGATAACTCGTAAAGTTATTTTTTTTTATCTCTTAGAAGTTACTTCTGCTTCGTATTTTGCAATTTCTGCAATGAACTCATCACCTACAGGTACGTTGTTCTTTAAGCAGAACATATCGTAAACAGCTTGCCAAGGCATGGCTTTTTGTTCTTCGACAAGAGCAAGAACCTTGTATCCTTCGCCATTTAATTCATATTTGGAAATCAGTTCTTTGGGTTCAAGCAAAGCGCGAAGCATGCATTTTTGAGCCGAACGAGAACCGATAACATATGCACCGATGCGGTTGATAGAACCATCAAAGAAGTCCAGACCGTAGTG
Organism: Bacteroidaceae bacterium; assembly: GCA_017472905.1. Taxonomy (GTDB): domain Bacteria; phylum Bacteroidota; class Bacteroidia; order Bacteroidales; family Bacteroidaceae; genus Phocaeicola_A. Next base: position 1,668 of record JAFUNW010000342.1, on the reverse strand, counting down.
AACGCGATCAAGAGCGTTTGCACGAACGATTTCAAAGAACAGTTCTTGTGTGGGGTCATCCATGATTGTTACGTGGTCTGAATCCCAACGAACAGGACGTGAAACGTGAAGCATCAATTCTTTTACGAATGGTAAAACTGCGCTGACTTTGTCTGCCGGAGATTCAGTCGGGTGATAATGGCCTGTGTCAATTGTTAATATTTTGTCGTTCTTGGCAGCATAGGCTGTGTAGAAATCATGAGAACCGACAGTGAAGCTCTCCAAACCGATGCCAAATACTTTACCTTCGATACAGTCTTTCATCATAGGTTGTTCCTTTTCGAAAATCTCGTCTAACGACTGTTTTAATAAATTGCGGTAAAGTGCATGGTTCACACTAACATCTTTGCAACCATCGTGTACCCAAAGGTTCATGATACAAGGATCGCCTTGAGCTTCACCCATTGCGTTAGCTATGTCACGGCAACGTTTCGTATGTTCAATCCAAAAATCGCGTATGCCTTTGTCGGGGTTTGAAAGTGAAAGGCTACCGCTTTTCGGATGAGAAAACGAAGAGGAGTTGAAGTCTAGCAGGGTGTTGTTTTCTTTTGCCCAATCAATCCAGCTTTGGAAATGTTCTACTGTTACTTCATCACGATCAACAACCTTTCCTTTGAAGTCTCCGTAAATTTCGTGTAGATTCAGACGATGGTTACCGGGGATCAATGATTTGGCTTTTAATACATCTTGACGAAGTTCGTCTATGTTGCGGGCTGCACCGGGAAAATCACCGGTTGATTGAATACCGCCAGACATATCACCACCTTGTACTTCAAAACCTTTTACATCGTCAGCCTGCCAACAGTGCATGCTTAAATGGAAATTCTGAAGTTGTTCCAATACTTTGTCTGTGTCAATTCCAAGAGCCGCATAACGTTCTTTTGCAATGTCATACGATTTGTTTATCAAATCTTCTTTCATGATAGTTTTTTTATTTGGGGTTAGTTATTAGTTGAATATTTCTGTAATATATACTCTCTTTTTTATTACACCTTATTATATATATATTATTCCTTGGTCACCTCTATGAATTTAGCAAATGCGTTTTCCCAAATTTCGGTGTCTTGCGGAATGAATTCCATTGTTTCTATGGATGACGCAATAAGATGGCGCATGCTCTGAATGTCATCTACCATGCCTATGGCCTTCGCTTGTAACATGATGTTGCCAATAGCAGTCGCCTCTGATGGGCCGGCTATAACAGGAATTCCTAATGCATTGGCTGTAAATTGATTGAGTACGTTGTTCTTTGAACCGCCTCCTATAACATGCAATTTCTCGATAGCAAAAGGAGACATCTCTTGCATCCATCCAAATACTTGCTTGTATCGCAAGGATAGACTTTCAAAAATGCAGCGAGTTAGTTCTCCGTATGTTTCAGGTATGGGTTGGTTCGTTCGATTGCAATAATCTTGAATGGCTTCAATCATTCTGTCCGGATTGGCAAAACATGCATCATCCGGATTGATAAGACTACGGAACGCCGGAGCTTTCATAGCGGCCTCAATCAGTTCGGAGTAAGAATAATCGGTTGTCCATTCTTTGCGACAACGTTCCAATAGCCACATACCGCAAATGTTTTTTAGGAAACGTGTTGTACCTTCTACTCCTCCTTCGTTGGTGAAGTTT
>JAFUNW010000341.1 GCA_017472905.1 Bacteroidaceae bacterium | reverse complement strand
TTCTTATACGGACATGACTTACGAAGAAGTTGAAGTTGCTACCGGTTCGGTAACTATTGATGAAGCCGATCCAACCAAGGCTACCATTACCTTGGACAAAGAGGTTACAGAAGCACGCGACTATACTTTGAATGTTCCGACTAAAACTTTCGGAACGGCAGACGGATATTTTGCTTCTTCCATGATTTATTCTTATACGGTACTTCCGTTTGGCATTAAGTCGTCTGTTCCGGCTAATGAGTCAATCGTTCTTTCTTTGAGTGAATTGGAATTGACTTTCTCTGCCGATGCAGCCTTGGTTGAAAAAGGAACAACCGTTTCTTTGAAGAACGAAGCCGGCGAAGAAGTGGCCGTAGGTACGTTGAAAGAAGACACCGAAGACTACGCTGTAATCAACGTTGAGTTCGACAAGACCATCGACACGAAAGGTGCGTACACCGTAACTATCCCTGCCGGTGCAGTGAAGGAATATGACGGTGAGAACGTGAACGCAGAGGTTACCTACACCATCAATGTAGATCCTGAATATTGGGATCCGAGTTGGGTCGTAGACCTTCCCGGTGGTGATGAGTATAAAGAAGCTCCGACTGAACTGATTGTTGATCGCAAATACAACATAGCCAACAGCGGAACAACGTATGTAACTTACACAGCTACAGAAACCGGTCGCCTCTACTTCAATACCAATTATAACCAATCCACTACCATCCGCACAACTGACGGACCGGACTCTTGGTATATCCGCAAGACGCTGAACGGTACACAAGATGAAGAGACAGCTAACTACAGCTATTGGATGGGTGTACAGGCCGGAGAAACTTACTATATCACGTTCTATTATTATGGTAAGAGCCGTATCTTTGACCTTGTATTCGAGGCCGGACAACCGTATGAGCCGATTGCCGTAACTCAAACGAGTCACAAAGACGGAGATTTGTACAGCCGCGCCATACGCACAGACTTGAGCTACCAATATGGAGCCGTAGACTTCAGATTCAACACCGGTATCAACGCTGATGAGGTGAAAGCATACGTAGTTTTGCCCTCAAAAGACAATGCGAAGATAGACGTGACAAGCAAGAATAAATTAGGTTCCGGTAATCTCTACTATGCCGTTTGCTTGGGCGACACCATCGAAGCAATCAAAGAGAAGTACGAATTGAAAGTCGGCGATAAGATTCAGGTTGTTCTGGAGAACGTACAGGATCAAGACTTTGCCGACAACAAACTTGCAGAGAACCCCTCTGTAGAACTGACGCTCGCAGGAATCGTTTGCAGCTCCGTTTATCCGTATGAAGATAACGCACAAGAAAGTGTTCCTTCTGAAATCGAATTGACATTCGATGGCGAAGTTGTTTATGGAACCGGTTATGTGCTTGATTTGGTAACAAACGAGAAGACCGACATCCCGGCTGCCAACTTCGTATTGGGAGAGCCGACTACCGACCGCTACGGTATTACAACTTACCAAGCAATTCTTACTTTGCCGGAGGTAACTCTCTCCAACACGACCAAGAAATTTGCTGTTGTTCTCGAAGATTTGAAAGACAAGGACGGTAACGTAATTACTTACGGTGAAACAGAAGGTAAGTTCACGTTGACTTATTCGTTGACAGACGACCGCTTTGCTATTGAAAGCATTGATCCCGCAAATGGCGCGGAAGTAACAACTTCTCTTCAAACCATCAAATTTACATTTGCTGACAATGTAAATCTGGCTACAGGCGAAAACGCTCCTTACTTGACCAACTACGGCGACTTTGAGATGGAAGGAACCTTGAGTGTAGACGCCAACGACCCGAAAACCATCATCATGACGTTGAATGAGGCTGTGACTACTCCGGGTGAATACTACATCGTATTGCCGGAAGGTTGGATTTACAACAGTTTGTATGACGCAAGCAAAGAGGACCTTGGCTTGGCAGATGGTGCAATCTATAATCCATATTATACAAGCTCTGTTATAATTCCTGCTGATTTCTCAGACATTACTGTGACTGACGTCACTCCGGATACTTATGCCAACACCGGTTCTACTGTTGAGGAATTGCCGGCTGAGATTGTCGTAACCTTCAGCGCAGCCGTTAAGGAAATCACTGCTATCTATGGTTTGGGTTCAGGTGGAGCAACTCCGTATGCGATGGAAGAGACTCCGGAAGGTGCTGACGCTTTGACAGCTACGATTGACGGCGAAAAAGTGAAGATTCAAGTTCCGGCCGAAGTGATTGCTGCCAACACTTACGGAGAATACCAAATCGTTTTGGGCGTTGTGGATGCTGAAGGCAAGGCCGTTGGTGCTAATCCGAACGATTCGTACGATGGTCACGTAGTATTGTCTTACTATATCCAACCTTCGTTGAAGCTGGTTTCTTATACGCCGGAAGGAGAAAATCTGGAGAAAGTTGAAAAGATTGTCTTGACCTTCTCAACCGATGTTTATCCGGAATACGACCCGAACGGTATGTCTCCTTGGTTAGGTGGCATTGAGTTGAAAGATGCTGATGGCAAGGCTGTCGGTGGAGAACTCACCTATACATTCTCAGGCAAGGAGGTTACGATTACCCCCGCCACTGCTCTGACGGAAAAAGGCGTCTACCAACTGAGCATTCCGGAGGGACTGTTCTACGAAAGTTCGTTCGTACTTGATGATTGGTATACGACTTATCTCTACAACAAGGAGATAAACCTGAACTTCTTTGTTCAAATGACCAATCCGGCTGTAGCCAACTTGACGACTGCCGTTGCAGATGCCAAGGCTTGGATTGCTACGTTGGATGCCACCAACGCCGATCATGCAGATGTGATTGCTTTGGTTAATCCGTTGATTGAAGAGGGCGAAGCTATCTTGGCTGATTTGAACAACCATACGTTGGAAGAGATTCAGGCACAGGCTGATGCGTTGAACGAAGCTGTATCTGCTTGGAAGGAAAGATTCGAAAAACAAGTGGTCGTTGCAGAACTCGAAGCCTTGGTTGCAAGAGCTACTCAGGTGTACGAATCCATCGATGAGGCTACTCGTACCGATGAAGCCGGACTTCAGGCTACTATTCAGAGCGCCGATAGAATTGTGATGCAGCCCAACTGGTACATGTTGGAAGACATTCTGGCTGCCAAGGAAGAGCTCGAAAAGGCGTTGGATGCCTTTATAGCTGAAAATAACCTGACCGTTGGTGTTGATATTGATGCCAATAAGGAGGTTGTAGCAGTGAAGTACTTCACATTGAGCGGTGTAGAATTGACCGAGCCGGTTGAAGGCGTTATCGTTAAGAAGACCCTTTATGCCGATGGTACAGTAACCACTGTGAAAATGGTCGTAAAGAAATAAGTTTAACCTTGGGTTAATCCGATAGAGAGCGGGGCGGCAGCAATGTCGCCCCGCTTTTGTGTTTTTTAGAAAGCTTGTTTGGCTTTTGTTTGTTTGGTCGGGATATTTTCCGTTTCTTTGCAAAATTATTAACCCATAAATGAACATTCAAAGATGAAAAAACTGTTATTTCTGTCGCTTTTGTTGAGTCTTTCAACGCTCTTTGTCGGAGCGAAGACCGAAATTCCTTGGAAAAACGGTCCGTTGCGTGTCAGCGAGAACGGCCGTTATCTGATTCACGAAAACGGAACCCCTTTCTTCTGGCAGGGCGAGACCGGGTGGCTGTTGCCCGAACGACTTACCCGCGATGAGGCCGGCTTTTACTTGGGCCGTTGTTCCAAAGCAGGCTACAATGTTGTGCAGGTGCAGACTGTCAACGGCGTCCCCGCCTACAACATCTACGGTCAGTCTTCCCATCCGTTCGGATACGACTTCACGAACATCGACCGACCGGGCGTTTACGGTTATTGGGACCACATGGATTTCATTATCGAAACGGCCGAGCGAAACGGTATCTATATCGGAATGGTCTGCATCTGGGGCGGACTGGTGAAAAGCGGCCGGATGACGCAAGATGAGGCTGTGAAATACGGAACTTTTCTTGCCAATCGCTACAAAGACCGTCCCAATATCGTTTGGATTATCGGCGGAGACATACAAGGGAACATCCAAACGGAGGTGTGGGAGACTCTTGCACGAACCATTCGGAGCATCGACAAGAACCACCTGATGACCTTTCATCCGCGTGGACGCACCTGCTCGTCAGAGTTTTTTCCCGATGCGGAATGGATTGACTTCCACATGTTTCAGAGTGGGCATCGCCGCTACGGGCAACGCATGGGGAACAAAGCCTATCCCATACCGGAAAATACCGAAGAGGACAATTGGCGATACGTAGAGCAGTCGTTGGGCGTGTCGCCGCTGAAACCCGTCCTTGACGGGGAACCCTCTTACGAGAACATCCCCCAAGGGCTTCACCACAACACCGAACCGCGTTGGATGGCGGCCGATGTGCGCCGATATGCTTACTGGTCGGTTTTTGCCGGTGCCTGCGGACACACCTATGGTTGCAACGACCTCATACAGTTCTATCGTCCCGGTTTGGGACCGGCCTATTTTGCCGATACGCCTTGGTGGGATGCTTTGGATTTCCCCGGATTCAATCAGATGCAACACTTGAAGAAACTGATGTTGACTTTTCCGTATGAAGAGCGTGTGCCCGACCAGACGATTATAGCTGCGAGCGATGAGTTGCAACGTCAATGCGATGAAATGCCGCTGACCACCACTCCTGCAGACCTGCTCCCTCCCGATGGAACCATCGTTCCGGCCGATTCTGCAATTGTCAAGTTGCGATACAGCCGCCTGTTGGCTACACGCGGAAGCAACTATCTCTTGGTTTATAACTACCTCGGTCGCCCCATGCAGATTGACCTGACGAAAATCAGCGGACGAAAGAAAAAGGCTTGGTGGTATAGTCCCGTAACGGGCGCGTATAGCTACATCGGTGAGTTCAAAAACAGAGTTTCAACCTTTACTCCTGCCGAATCGGGAATTGGGAAAGACATTGTTTTGGTCGTAACCGATGCTGAAGCCGACTATCGACTGATGAAGCCCGTAGCAGAAATTTCGGAAAAGAAGAGCTACGAGGAGTAGTGCTGCTTTTAGCTGACGATTTTTCTTTAGGGATAGATTCCGAGAAACACCGAACAGACAATATAGAATCCTCCGGAAGCAGAATATGAAATGCTTCCGGAGGATTTTTCTTGGCCTTTTTCATTTGCGGGGTGTCCGGTAAACATGGCAAGTATTGCGTTTGGTAAAAACTACCGCGATTCGAATTCGTTTTTAGCTCGTTTTTCCGATTCATGCCGGGCGGTTAAAAATGTGCGGCTTGCTCTCGGAAATCTGCTGCACTGCGGAGCATTTTTTGCTGCCCAGCAGAAGCAAATCTGCTGCACTGCGGACGCAACTCTGCAAGGCAGCAGATTTGCATGGACGAGGCAATGGATTTTCACCCCCGACTCGCAAGGCATGTTTCGGTGAAAGAAAAAGGGGTTACGCCTCACGCGCAACCCCCTTTACTACTTCATGTGTGTTTTTCAGAATCACTTTATTATTTTGCGAATAACAATGTTTCCGTTTTTGTCCATCAACTTCACGATGTTGATGCCTTCTTGAAGCTCTTTCAACTGTACGCCGTTTACGGAGTAAATGGCAACGATGTCTGCTTCAGTCACAACCACATTTTCGATGCCGCTGGCGGGGTCAGGATTGGTTCCTTCGCTCAATCCTCCTTGCTCGTTGGCTGCATAGACCATGTAAGTGGCACCGGCTTCGGCAGCGATAGAAGTTTCGGTAGTGAATTCAACCTCCGTACCGTTCTTAACGATGACGTAGCAGATAGAGTAAGGAACAGCTTCCCAAGAGATGCCGGTCTTGTCCTCGTTGAAGGTAGCCTTGGGAGCCGCGCACGATTCGGTGATGATGTTCGGCTGCCAGTTGTCGTCTCCACTCAATACGTTCTTGACGGTGTATTGGGCTGCTTCTTCGGCGGTCAATGTATTTTTCACGTCATGTGCCCAAACCTTTCTCTCCGTCCAGTTCGCCATGTCTTCAGCTGATGGGCGTGAAGTAGCAATAACTTCTTTTCCGTCTTCAATCTTATAATATTCGGTGTAGTAGTAAGAACTTTCGCGTTGGCTCAAGTCAACGGGATTTCCGTTGCTGTCCATTGTGTTGTAGTCGGCCCAAAGAACCGGAAGACCTCCCATTGTCGGATACCAACCCTTAGCCGGAATGGTTACTTCGGCGATGGTGTTGATGAAGACAGTCTTCGGACTGTTGTGCCAAGGACGGCCCAACCATACGTCAGTCTCTGAAGGTACGCCCGGAGCGGTGATGGTACAGTTCATGAAGACGTATCCCCACTTCACGTCTGCGCCATGTGACGGAGCCACGATGTATCCGCCGCTCTTGCGGTTGATGTAGAGTGTGGTGTTATCGATGTAGATATTTCCACTGTTGTAGATAAAGTCAACAGCTCCCTCGATGAAGCAGTCTTTGACGTATGCACGGTAGTTTGAAGTAGACGGGGTAATCCATGTGTCTTGGTAAGAGAGCATGGCCACGTTCTTGAATACAGTGCGGTCGCCCAGAGTATTGAGAGCCAAGGCTTGCGGACCGGCTTGCTTGTCGTGTCCCCAAGAGTTTTCGAGCGTGAGGTTGTCGAAGTAGCAGTCGTTGGAGTTCACTACAACGGTTGCTCCTACACTGGTGTGTACGGCATTCTCTCCACCGCAAAGGCGATCGTCAGTGATGATGACTTTGTCGCGTTCTTGTCCGATGAAGTGGAGGTAAGGTTTCGTCTTGGGAATGTCAACGTGTCCTTTGTATTCTCCGTTCTTGATGAAGATGAGCCAAGGAATGGCGCGTCCTTCCGGAGCGGCATCGATAGCCTCTTGTACAGTCAGGTAGTCTCCGCTACCATCGGCAGCCACGATTGCATCGTAGAGACGTGCAGTCGGTTGAGTGCGCTCCATTGTGGTGAATTGGATGGTCAATCCCTCGTATGCGTTGCCGCTACGGTCGGTAATTACTCCGGCCGGAAGTGTGAAGGTATATTGCGTATTGTATTCCAATCCGCTGTATTGGAAGATCGCAGTCTTTCCGTTTACGGTCGGTGCGATGCTCTCTTCGCCCAATGTTGCAGAACCGGTTCCGGCTTTGAGTCGCTCATCGAAAGTCAAGACGATGCTTCCGGTTGCAGAAGCTCCGGTTGCTCCGTTCTCGGGGTTGCTGTTTACAAGTACGGGAGCCACTTGGTCGTTTGCCTGTTCGCTTTCGCCCAATACGAAGATGTCGCCGATAGAAAGTCCGTCATAATCGGTTTCGTTACCTACGAGTTCTTCAGAAGCAGGCATCCAGCGTACCCATACGCGGGCTTGGTTGTTTGCTTCGGCCGGGAGGGTAAATTCTCCGTCAACCCATCCGCGTGTCGGGATGTCGTATGTTCCTAAAACGGTGAAGTCAGTTCCGTTGATAGAGTATTCGGCCTGCATTTTGGCATAGGTATTGTATGAATGGCCGAATCCGTTCGAGATAGTGACGTTGCTGAATCCTTTGGTTGAGAAGGAAACTTCCCAGTACCAACCTTCGGAACGCAACTTCCAGATGCGTGCACCCCAGCGTCCCTCTTCTGCTCCGTTATTGACACCGCGTGTCAGCCAGCCGGAAGTTGTTCCGTCAGCTTTGCGCAACGAAAGCAGACCGGCGTTCTCCGGATTGCTCTTATAGTCGGCAGCACGTTCGCTACCCGGTTGGTCTTGATAGAGGTCCCAAGCCACGATGTAGTCGGCAACTGCATAGTTTACGGTCAAGCTCTTCTCGCCGTCCATGTTGACGATGCGTTCGGCATTGGTCGTACCGTCTTCCCATCCGGTGAACGTCAGAATCTTGTTGTTGTTGACGGTCAACTTCACGTCCGTACCCTCTTCGTAGTAGTGTACGCCGTTTACCAAGTTTCCTTCCGGAGTGATGGTTACGAGGTTGGCGTTGCCGTATATATTTTCCATGTCGTCAATCACCTTGAGGTTAAGGGCATAGACATTGTTCTTGGTATAAGTAGCCTTCAAATCGGTGTCGGCTGCAATGTTGAAGG
>JAFUNW010000340.1 GCA_017472905.1 Bacteroidaceae bacterium | reverse complement strand
CTTATTTGATTTCTTTGTGAACTGTTACTCTCTTCAAGATGGGGTTATACTTTTTCAACTCCAATCTTTCAGTGGTATTCTTTCTATTCTTCGTTGTGATGTAACGAGAGGTTCCGGGAAGACCACTTTCTTTCATCTCTGTACATTCAAGGATTACTTGAACTCTATTACCTTTTGCCTTCTTTGCCATAAGTTAATCTCCTTTTAAATTTAAGCTATCACCTTGATAGTTTTCCAATCACAATAACCTTTGGCTACAGCATCGTTCAATGCGGCATCCAAGCCTTTTTTATTAATCACACGCAGACCGGCAGCTGAAATTTTCAAGCTAATCCAACAGTCTTGTTCTACGTAATAGAACTTTTTCGAGAACAAGTTTACATCAAAGACTCTCTTAGTTCTTCTCTTTGAGTGTGAAACGTTGTTGCCAACCATGGCCTTCTTTCCGGTAATTTGACAAATTTTCGACATTTCTATCTTTCTAATTTTTGTTTTTCTAACTTGTTTATCTCAAACAGGGTGCAAAGTAACAACTTTTATTCCTAATAACCAAGTATTTTACCAATAATTTCAATTATTCGTCCGGATTTTGTTCTTCTTTAAGCAAATCGCACATCAAATGGAGCGCCGAACTAGTGGCGCGAGCTATGTTTTGGTCGCGTCCTTCGTCTCCTTCAAGCTTCATCGTTACAATTTTGTTACGGCTGCCGACCGCAATCCAAATTGTGCCGACCGGAAGTTCGTGTGTTCCTCCTCCGGGACCGGCAATACCCGAGGTTGCAATGGCATAATCGGTGTTGAGAGTTTCCATAGCTCCTTTCACCATTTCGCAAACAGTCTCTTCGCTGACTACTCCGTATGTTTCAATGGTATCAACATTGACGCGAAGCAAATTTTCTTTGACTTGATTGGCGTAAGCTACTACTCCACCTTTATAATACTGTGAGCTTCCGGGAATGGCTGTAATAGCAGCTGCTATATTTCCGGCTGTACAACTTTCTGCTGTGGAGAGAGTTCTTCCATCTTTCCACATCAGCTCACTGATTTCCTTGCTTATTACTTTGGTTTCTACTGACATAACAATAATTTATTAAAGTTATAATATAGCTCGCGAGTAGGCGGGCAAATCTATTGAGCAAAACTCTTTATCTTGAAACTTAAGGTATCCCGTCATGGCAATCATGGCAGCGTTGTCGGTGGTGTACCCAAACGGCGGGATATAAATGTTCCATCCATATTTTTTGGCATGTTCTCGGAATGCATTCCTTAATCCGTTGTTTGCCGAAACGCCTCCGGCCACAGCGATTTCCTTTATTTTTAGGTCTTTGGCTGCCTTTCTCAGCTTATTCATCAGAATATCGACTACGGTAGCTTCCAGCGATGCGGCAAGATCTTCTTTGTGATGTTCCACAAAGTCGGGGTCTTCTTTCAACCAATCGCGTAAGGAATACAGGAACGAGGTTTTCAGTCCGCTAAAGCTGTAATCATAAGCGGCAATGTGTGGTTTGGCAAAAGTATAGGCTTTCGGATTTCCTTGCCGGGCCAATCGGTCTATAATAGGACCGCCGGGATAGCCTAAACCCATGACTTTCGAACATTTGTCTATGGCTTCTCCAGCGGCATCGTCTATCGTTTGTCCGACAATCGTCATGTCGTTATAGGCTTTGACCAGGACAATTTGTGAATTACCTCCGGAAACCAACAGACAAAGGAACGGGAAACGAGGAGATTCTCTTGGAGCATCTTTTTCCTGGATAAAATGCGCCAATACGTGTCCATGCAGATGATTTACGTCTATCATCGGAATTCCCAGCGAGCGAGCCAATCCTTTAGCAAACGACACCCCGACAAGAAGCGAGCCCATCAGACCGGGACCTCGTGTGAAAGCTACGGCACTGAGTTGTTCTTTCGTCACTCCGGCCTGCCGAAGTGCCTCGTGCACTACGGGAACTACGTTTTGTTGGTGGGCACGACTGGCCAATTCCGGCACAACACCGCCGTAAGCCTCGTGTACGGCTTGACCGGCTACTACGTTAGAAAGCAAGACTCCGTTGCGGATAACAGCCGCAGAAGTGTCATCGCACGAAGACTCTATGCCTAATATGATTGTATCCATTTTTTCTTTTTCTAAATAGCGATTGCAAAATTAACGCTTTCCGTTGACTTTTTCCCTATTAATAGGTCAAAATTTCCAATCCCTTTTCGGTCATGAGGAAAGTATGTTCCCATTGGGCTGAGGGTAATTCATCTTCGGTCACCACTGTCCACTCGTCTTCTTCGTCCACAAAAACCTCCCATGCGCCCATGTTTATCATGGGTTCAATGGTGAAAACCATTCCAGGGACAAGCAACATACCGGTTCCTTTGCGACCATAATGTTCCACGTCCGGCTTTTCATGAAATTTCAACCCTACACCGTGTCCGCACAGGTCGCGCACCACGCTGCAACCATTCTTGTGAGCATGTTTTTGAATGGCATTTCCTATGTCACCTACGAATCCGAAGGGACGAGCTGCCTGCATACCGATTTCCAGACACTCGCGGGCCACCTCTACGAGGCGTTGTTTTTCCGGAGTCGTCTGCCCGATGACAAACATGCGCGAAGCATCGCTATAATATCCGTCCAAAATGGTTGAGACGTCTACATTGACAATGTCGCCTTCCTCCAGTATTTCGTCTTCCGAGGGAATACCATGACAAACCACTTCGTTTATGGAGGTGCAACAACTTTTCGGAAAACCTTCATAGTTCAGTGGAGCAGGAACAGCACCGTGCGCAAGGGTATAATCGTAAACCAGACGATCAATTTCTGCCGTACTCATTCCGGCCCGTATTTCCCGCGCCACCAAATCGAGAACACCGGTATTGACGACTCCGCTTCGGCGGATTCCCTCAATCTGT
>JAFUNW010000339.1 GCA_017472905.1 Bacteroidaceae bacterium | reverse complement strand
TTAATTGATAAGACAAAAAAGAGACGATTATGTCAGAAAAGGAAATGAATGCATACAGATTCGGCATTGGTCAGGAACCCACTGACGAAATGCTGGAATTGGTAATTGTTATACGGGAAGACCAATAACAATGTAATGGATGACTTTGATCAGATTTTCAAGCACTATTCACCCGATACTAATTGCAGAATTATCTAAACAGAGAAAAAAAAATACTAAACGTGTACCACTTTGGATACCAAACTCCACAAAATGTACTATATTTGCATTGTTTTCTTTAAAAGACTGAACTATGTTGGTAATTAGTAGTAGAGAATTTCGTGCAAATACAGGACGCTATCTGGATATGGTAGCTAAAGGAATGGATGTGATACTGAAATCAAGAAGTTTGGGTAGTTTCAGACTGACTCCCGTGAAAGAAAGTGATATGGTGATGAGCGAGAAAGATTTTTATGAAAAAATCGATCGCTCCATACAGCAAGCTAAAGAGGGGAAAGTAATCCGTCAGAATGAGGGTGAAAGTGCAGAGGACTTTGTAAATAGAATGTTATGTACAGAATAGTATTTAAGAATGCTACCCAAGAAGACTGGGATAAAAAAGAATAAAATTTCTACTTTATCACCGATTCATAAACCGTTTCGTTTCCACATCCGTCCGTTACAACCAAGCGCAAAGCCAAAGGACGTATGTCACTGACCGGAGTTTCTTTCAAACGACACGTCAATCTGCGATTTTTCGAACTGTACTCAAACAAGACGAACTCTCCATTCATCGTACCTTTATAGGAGGCTATACCGGTTTGGGTATCACTGATACGAAAAGAGACTATTCCTGTTTTTCTCCACGAGGCTTGTTTGATCGGCTCGACCCGAGGAGCAACGGTATCCACTGCAACAAAATAAGAAACTCCCAAATCTCGGATGCGTGCCTTGACCCAACCGTTTTCATAACGTCCTCCTACAGAGCCACGCCATTTACCTCGTTTACCGGCCATATAATATTTGGTTGTATCAACTACCGAGTTATTCAGAACACCGATGGAAAGAAATGCATTCTCGTGCATGGGAACAGACTCTTCGCCCATGCGATAGACATAGGAAACGGCCATTGTATCTGTCGAAACATCTATATCCATCTCGTGATCTTCGTAAAGTACGCCGCGAGGTATCCACAATTGCATACCTGGCTTTTGCAAGAGATTGGAACGGTCCCATGAAAGGGTATATTGACAAACGTCTTCCAACGGTATTTCACTCGGCTCTCCTTGTACGATGAAACGATAAACCGATGTATTACCGTAAAGGTCGCTCAAACGGTATTCAAAATGATAATCTCGCTCCTCGCAAATATCTACCCATCCTCGATTTTCGGAACTCTGTAACATCCGCAAGGAATTACCGGGAGCAATAAAAGACTTCATGTACCACTTGCCATGCCGAATGTATTCATCGTAATCCACCCAAGAGTTAATCAACCGATTTTCACTAAAGAAAAAGCGATCGACCGTAGAGGAGAATATCTCTTCCCCATCGACCGACAAGGTCACTGAATAAACTCCATAACGATTGGTAGTACCATCCATATAGTCATTGGCAGAAATAGCCGTACCTATTACTCCCCACGCTTTTATCGGCTCTGACAAATCCTTGCTTTTTGCAAATGAATAGGCCTGCTTGTGGGAGCCTTTGCCCACCAACATGCCTCTCCCCTTTTGCGGATAGACCATCAACGAAGTGGCACGAGGAGGTGTCGTATCTTTTATTTTATCCTGATAAAAGAGTAACGGATCTATCGGCTCATTGGTTTCCGTCTCACGAATCTCCATGTGTAAATGAGGACCGAACGAATAGCCTGAGTTTCCGGCTAAAGCAATGACCTCTCCCCTTTTCACTGGAAAAACATCCGGCGTAAAAATCGTATCAACTACAAACGTTTCATGGGTATACTGAAATTCACGCAACATGTGAGCCAGGCGAGGAGGAAACTTCTGTAAATGTCCATATACCGAAGTGTACCCATTGTCATGCGTAACGTAGATGGCATTTCCATAACCTCCCGGTGATATGGATGCACGCGAAATGTATCCATCGGCAATGCAATGGATTTGTTTTCCTTCCACTCCTTGTGTTTTGAAATCTATTCCTCCATGAAAATGGTTGGAGCGCAATTCTCCGAAATTTCCACTTAAATACAACGGAAAATCAAAAGGCTGACGAAACAAGGAAGGCAAATTGCCATCCTGTGCCTGCATGGACACTACGGACAGGATGGCAAGAAAAAACAAGATTTTCTTCATTACGCTACAATAGAAATCAAACGAAGCGAACTCCTTCACAAGCCTTGAAGCTCATATCCAACCCTTTTACGGAATGGGTCAAAGCTCCTACAGAAATGAAATCAACTCCACACTCGGCATAATCGCGCAAAGTATCAAAGGTAATACCTCCGGAAGACTCCGTTTCGTATCGTCCACCAATAAGTTCTACCGCCTTGCGGGTATCAGCCGGAGTAAAGTTGTCCAGCATGATGCGGTCTACTCCTCCAATGGCAAGAACTTGATTCAATTCATCAAAATTACGCACTTCGATTTCTATCTTCAAATCTTTTCCCTTTTCTTTGCAATACTCTTTGGCGCGTTCGATGGCTTTGTCAATACCTCCGGCAAAATCGACATGGTTGTCTTTCAACAAAATCATATCAAAAAGTCCGATGCGATGATTTACTCCACCTCCGATTTTTACGGCTGCTTTTTCCAACATTCGCAAACCGGGAGTCGTCTTACGGGTATCCAATACGCGAGTATTTGTACCCTCCAATTTCTTCACATACTTATTGGTCATTGTAGCTATGCCGCTCATGCGTTGCATTACATTCAACATTAATCGCTCTGTTTGCAAAAGTGATTGTACTTTTCCTTCCACAACCATAGCTACATCTCCGGGCTTTACCTCGGTTCCATCTTCCATAAAAACTTCGACTTTCATGGTCGGGTCAAATCGGTGGAAGATTTTCTTGGCTATTTCAACTCCGGCCAAGATGCCGCTCTCCTTTATCAGAAGGTGGGATTTGCTTACAGCATTCGATGGAATACACGACAGAGTCGTATGGTCTCCATCACCAATATCTTCAGAAAAAGCCAAATCAATCAAACGGTCTATCAAATTATCTACTGATTCCATAATTCTCTTTTTATTTATTTGTTTTAAAGTTTAATTTTAACGTTTAATCATTTAAGTTTGTAAGCTTAACTTTCAGGAGTTAAAGGAGTTATCGCTTCGCTAGGAGTTAAAGGAGTTAAAGCCAAATGTCTTGCTTGCATATTCCATACTATTGTTTTTTTCGCTCCGCTCAAGGAAACTTCTCCTTAAGCTTGAAGAGCCGATAACTCCTTTAACTACTCTAAGTTCTACTTGCAAGAGTTAAGTTTAATCATGCAACTTACCGGAGTATATAATCTCCTCCATGCTTTTACGATTCTTTTCCGGTACATTCAGCTCTGCCGGGTAACCTATCGGCACAACGGCAATCGGCTCCAAATGCTCAGGCAAAGCCAACAACTGTTTACACAAAGCTGCATCGAACGCACAAACCCAACACGTACCCAACCCTTGCTCGGTAGCGGCCAGGCACAAATGTTCTACTGCAATGCTGATATCCACATCGGCATGGTCTTTCCCATCGTGACGCCGTTTCCAAGACACCGAATGGTCGGCACAGGCTATCACATACATCGGAGCTGTAGCAAACCATTCACGCGTATAGCATTGACATAGTTTTGCCCGCACATCTTCCGAGTCGGCAATAATAAACTGCCAAGGCTGGAAGTTTACAGCAGAAGGAGCCAAACGCACACACTCCATAACATAGTCCAACTTTTCTTTCTCTATCGGTTGACTACTATAATTCCGCACGGAATAACGTGCTTTTACTAAATCTAAAAAATTCATATTTATCTTCTTTTTCTTCTAAATTCTCTTTTAATCGGTTCCGCACCTTGGGGCCACTCTATCACAGGTTTTCCATCTTGAAAACGAATGGGTATCCACAAATGGCGGGAATCATTCAAATGACGCGGATTCCACACATCGGCCATAAAAAACAATGAATCACTTTTTTCCTCCCCTATCCGGAAAATAAATGTTCCCTGTCCTCCAAAAGTTTTTTCAGCCATAGGACCTACACAGGGATTGGAATGTTTCTCCCAAGGGCCCATTATATTCTTGGCAGAAAACATGCGTGCTTCATTCGGTTCCCATCCCGTACATCCGGAAGTTATCAACCAATAGACACCATCTTGCTTGAAAATG
>JAFUNW010000038.1 GCA_017472905.1 Bacteroidaceae bacterium | reverse complement strand
TTTATTTCAAGCCGTGCAAACAAAGACCAATACTTCAATATTTGGCGTATGAATTTTGCTTTGTAATTTATGCTATTTAATATTGAATTCTCTTTAATTTTAAGTGAGTTCAACATAAAAGCAAAATAATTCTAATCACACCCGTCATTGATTATATTCAGTCAATGGCGGGTCTTTTTTCCAAAGAAGCAAGCTTATCTAGAACAAAAGCAACATAAACTTAAATGCAAAATAAACCCTATATTATAACCTACCGGAAGAGGTTTCCTTTTTGAAGGAATACAAATATATTCTAAAATCCAAATCGCAGAATATATAATCCAAACCTCAGAATATATATTCCAAGGTTCAGAATATAAATTCCAAAGCTTGGAATATAAAATAATGAAGACTTTTCTTGTTTTTCAAGCCTGCAAAAAATTGAAGAATCAACGTTTTTTCTATTTTTAGCAATTTTTTATGCTTCCCCTTTACATCTTTTTCCACAATTTTGCATCTTTAAAGTAGAAAAAATATTGAAAAATAAAAATATATGAATAGAAAACAGATGGAGCAATTGGCCTGCTTGATAGAGGAAGAAAAGAACAACCTCTATCGATATGCCTGCTATCGATTGGGTGATGAGGCTGAAGCAGAAGATGTGTTGCAAGAGATGTTTCTCGCATTGTGCGGCAAAGAGCATCTAATAAATAATGTAGAGAATCTGCGAAATTATCTTTATCGCACACTGACCAATCAGTGTGGAATGAATCTTCGACAGCGGAAAAAGGAGCCGGAGAAAATGAAGATGGAGGATTGGAGCCAACTACAAGTACAAGACACCGAGCCACAAAACTTCGAACAGGAGTTCCTCTTGATTGATCATCTACTATCCACAATTCCAATGGAACAAAGCGAAGTGATAAGACTCCACATTCACGGAGAACGCACGTTTACGGACATTGCTTCCATCTTGGACATCCCCCTTTCCACTGCGAAAGCTCGCTATCACTACGGCATTGAGAAGTTACGCAACGGATTACGAATGAATAAATTGATTCAATAAACCATTTAAACCATAATGATAATGAAAGAAAAAAGAGACAATGAGAGACTAGACGAACAGGTGGTGAATCTGCTGACCCCCAAGCATGCCCCTCGGTGTAATACTTCGTTCAAAGTGCCTGAAACAACCAAGCGCGTTTCCCTATGGCGATACGTACGCACTATTGGAGTGGCAGCTGTAGTGATGATGGGCGTATTCCTTGGAATCAGGATGTTTGTTCCTGGTGAGGTACGTGCTGCCCAAGTTATTGACAGGGCTATGACTAAAATGAAGGAGATACGTAGTTGTCGAATGCAAATGACATGCAGTATACCTGAAAAAAGTGATTTGTCTGGAAAACTAATCTACACCATCTTGCGGACAGAGAAAGGAGACTTCAGTAGAATGGATTTACAGGAGAATTCGGAATATCCACACATGACGACCTTTCTCTATACCCCCGACAGTATGAAAGTGTGGAGTAACGGTGAATTGGAAATCGCTATGCTACGGATGAATCTGAAACCGGATTTCAACAATTGGGTTACATTGGACGTACTAATGGGAAAGTTTAATGAAAACAAGAAGAATCTTAGCATTGTTCACGAAACGGACACTGAAATTACACTTCGTAAAGACAAGCATGTTTACAAATATGAATATATCTATGAAGGTGTTTTTTCCAAGATTGACGGGCTGATGAAGTCTTTTTCGGTTCATGTAGCAGATGATGCAGATGGCTTTATCCTGGTTAACCAATGCGACCGTATCGACTACAATATTCCACTTACCGTTGATGAAATAACGAAAGCACCGTAAGCCAATGCATTAATAATGTTGTAAATGAAAAAGTGGAGCATACCCCTGCGGCTATACTCCACTTTGTTATTTTACTTATACTTGGACCGACTAAACAACATTTAGCAACACAACGCTTAATTAGATTTCATCCAAATAACATTCGTAAATCTTGGTTCATTGTTTTTTTCCTCTCAAATAGCTTCTATTCACAAGAATAGAGTTTTTCCATCACTATCCCATATTTTTTCTCATCTCATATAAATTACAGCAAAACTCCTTATGGTTCAAGAAATTACAAAAAATTAAATTGTCTAAATAAATGCGGTTTTTTCATCTACATCTAAATAACTGAAAGTAAACGACTTATTATTAACCTAAAAAAAACAAGAAAAAAATCATTTGTTTTTTCAAAATAAGATTCGCAAATTTGCAGTCGTAGAAGTTTCATTATTTATTAAAAAGCTATCAGAGCAATATGACAGTTCAAAATCATGTTGTGCTTTGGGAACGTTGTCTCAAAATAATCGGAGACAATTTGTCAGAGTCATCTTTCAATACGTTTTTCAAATCCATTATACCTGTGGAGTATAATGGTAAGACACTTACTTTAGGAGTGCCTAGCCATTTTGTATGTGAATATTTAGAGGAGCACTACCTTGACTTGTTGCGTTCCACTCTTTATCGCGTATATGGAGAAGGTACACAATTGGTATATAAAATATTGGTAGACAAAACCAATAATCAAACAGTAGAACAGGAAGCAAGCAACCGCTCAACAGCAGTTCAGCCACGTGAAATCCGTAAAGGGAATACAGCTCCTAATATTCTCCAAGCACCGGCCGTACAAGATTTAGACCCTCGTTTGATTCCGAATTATAATTTTGAAAATTTTATAGAAGGTATCAGCAATAAGCTTTCTCGTACTGCAGGTGAGGCCGTAGCACAAAACCCGGCAAAGACCTCTTTTAACCCTCTTTTTATATATGGTCCATCCGGAGTAGGCAAGACGCATTTAATTAATGCTATAGGTACGCGCATCAAAGAGTTGTATACCGATAAGAGAGTACTCTATGTATCAGCACATTTGTTTCAAGTACAATATACCGATTCTGTAAGAAACAATACAGTAAATGATTTCATAAACTTCTACCAAAGTATTGATGTCCTGATTATAGATGACATTCAAGAGTTTGCGACTTTGACAAAAACCCAAAATACATTCTTCCATATATTCAATCATCTGCACCAAACCGGCAAACAACTGATATTAACTTCAGATCGTCCGCCCGTTATGCTACAAGGTATGGAAGAGCGCTTGTTGACTCGCTTCAAATGGGGACTGATTGCTGAAATGGAAAAACCCAATGTAGAACTTCGCAAACAGATATTGTGGAGCAAAGTATATAGAGATGGTTTGAAGTTTCCTGAAAAAGTTATTGATTATATTGCAGAAAACGTCCATGAGAGTGTACGCGACTTAGAAGGTATCATTATATCCTTAATGGCACATTCAACTATTTACAACCGCGAAGTAGACATTGATTTAGCAGAACGAGTTATCAAAAAGGCGGTTCGTATGGTTGAGAACAAGCCATTAAGTGTAGAAGACATTTTAGATAAGGTTTGCGACCACTATCAAATAGATATTTCTGCAGTCTTCACGAAAACACGTAAACGTGAGATTGTTCAAGTACGCCAAATTGCCATGTATTTAGCAAAAAAACACACAGAAGCTTCATCTGCGAAAATAGGTCAATTAATAGGTAAGCGAGACCACGCTACAGTACTTCATGCTTGCAAAATGGTAGAAGGTCAATTACAAGTAGATAAAGGATTTAGAAATCAAGTCGAAGAAATAGAAGTCGCTCTTCATAAAAGAAACAAGAAATAATAAAAAAGGTTGTCCATTGGGAACAACCTTTTTTATTATATAAGAGATTAATGATTCTCTATCATGCCTTCTGGCAAATCCATTTTTATGCTTCTCTTCCGGTGGTCTATATCCACGATAAAAACCTCTTGAGCCGGAATCAGCAACTCGTTTCCATCCATTTGGGTTATGACAAATAAAGTATTGATAGTAGCCTCATCAACTGCAGCTATCACTCCCAAAATTCCATATCGGACATCAAATACTTGAAATCCGACAAAATAGCTCCACGATAGTTCTTCCGGTTCTGCTGCAAATTCTTTTGGAAAAAATATTTCCATTCCTGTAAAAACACGCGCTTGTTCAGAAGTATCAACCCCTTCAAACTTTATCAATGCCACTGTATCGGTCTTAAAACGATATTCTTCTATATAAAATGGAACCAATATTCCATCAACCATCCCGACCAAATATTCGCATTCATCAGTACGATCAAATATATCATCGGTAAAATTGAAAGAAATCTCTCCTTTCACCCCGTGAGGCTTTCCTAATTGTCCTATCCGAAAGACGTCTTCTTGTTTTATCATACTTTACATTCTTGTAATACGCGCGCCCAATGCATTCAAGCGATGCTCTATATTCTGATATCCCCGATCAATCTGTTCTATATTGTGAATACGACTGACACCTTTTGCACTCATCGCTGCAATCAACAATGCAATACCGGCCCGAATGTCAGGCGAAGTCATTTGTTTACCTCGCAAAGTAAGCTGATGATCATGTCCAATAACGACAGCCCGATGCGGGTCGCACAAAATAATCTGTGCTCCCATATCTATTAAATTGTCCACAAAAAACAAACGGCTTTCAAACATCTTTTGATGAATCAGTACGCTACCTTTTGCTTGCGTTGCTACAACCAACAAAACGCTCAACAAATCCGGTGTCAATCCCGGCCAAGGGGCATCCGCCAATGTCATAATAGAACCATCAATAAAAGATTCTATTTCATAATGTTCTTGCGATGGAATAAATATATCATCCCCTCGTTGTTCCAATCGAATACCCAATCTACGAAAACTACTTGGAATAATACCCAAATTCTCGTATGAAACATTTTTTATTGTAATTTCACTTTGAGTCATGGCTGCCATCCCGATAAAGCTACCCACTTCTATCATATCAGGGAGTACGGTATGTTCGCATCCGTGCAAAGCGTCAACCCCTTTTATCGTGAGAAGATTGGAAGAGATTCCACTGATTTGTGCTCCCATATTGTTCAACATCTTGCAAAGTTGCTGAATATAAGGTTCACAAGCCGCATTGTATATTGTCGTCGTACCACTCGCCAAAACTGCAGACATTACGATGTTGGCTGTACCTGTTACAGATGCTTCATCTAGCAACATAGTAGTACCCCGTAAGCCTTTTGAGGATGCAACCAATTCGAAAACATCTTGTTCTGCATTGTATGTAAAATCAGCACCCAATTTTTGAATACCCAACAAATGTGTATCAATGCGCCTACGGCCTATTTTATCACCACCGGGTTTGGATATCAATGCCTTACCAAAACGAGCGACCAATGGACCAATCAGCATGACAGATCCTCGCAAGGAGGAACACTTCTGCATAAACTCATCGCTGTAAATATAGGATATATTCACTTCATCAGCTTGAAAAGAGTATTGTCCATTGCCTTTGCTGAAAACCTTAACACCCATATCTCTCATCAACTGAATCAGATTATTCACATCCAAGATATCCGGTACATTATTTACAACAACTTCTTCGGAAGTAAGAATTGTTGCACATAATATTTCCAATACTTCGTTTTTAGCACCTTGTGGTGTAATTTCACCACTTAATTTATGCCCTCCTTCTATAACAAATGAAGCCATATACCTTATATTAATATATAAAAAACTATTTCTTCTTTGCGGAACGTCTACGTTGCTGTGCAAACATTGCACGGCGTTGTGCCATCAGTTGTGGCTCTAAATCCGTAAGTTCCAAATCCGATTCAGATATACATATTTTTCCCTCAGAGTATTCTTGTAAATCAGATATAATTTTTTGTAGTTCAACCGAATCTTTGTTCCATGTGATATAATTTTTCCGCATCAAAACAGCTATCAAATGAAGCAGCTGCTTCTTTTCTTCTCCTTCCGGATATTCTGCAGCCTTTTTTATTAACTGTTCTAAGACATATCCATAATGGCGATAGCGAATGCGACCCAAAGAATAAGGAATACGTTCCGGAGAGGTCTGCAAAGTCTCAGGTTTTACAACTTCATAAGGATAATCTATATCCAATTTAAAATCAGACATGATTGCTAAATGATCCCATAACTTTCGCTTAAAATCCGGCAATTCGCGCATCAAAGGAAACATATTTCCCATAATTTTAACAATCGTATTTGCACAACGCTGACGTTCTTCGCGATCTTCTATCGTCAACGCATGGTCCACCATATTTTGTATACCACGTCCATATTCCGGCATTGGTAGTTTCTGCTGTTGGGTATTATATTTCATATGTTCAATCTTATAAAACTTTCGATTTTGATTTTGTAGCAACAAATTCTTTCAAATAATATGGTTCGAAATAAGCGACATCCTTAAAATCGTTTTCTGCGATGGCTTTTTCAGCCAAAGGGAACATCATTTTAGCTAAAGGACGAATGTTTTCAATGAAATGAGCATTGGGATGCGTAATCTTTTCACGACATTTACCTGAACCATTCCCAAAAAAGTAAACCGGTTGTTTCTCCAAATACTCCAAATAGGTATCTTCATCTACAATATCGGCAGCTGTTTCACGTACAACTTGCAATGAACGGTCATATAAAGCCGCATACACTTCCATTCTACGGGCATCTATCATGGGACATAACAAAGCATTTTCCGGTAAATCATGAAACAATAAAATCGGGACACAAAGTATTTTCAATGTCGGTATCCCTATTAATGGTAAATCCTGACCATAGCAGATTCCTTTTGCCATAGAAACCCCAATGCGCAATCCGGTGTACGAGCCAGGTCCACAGCTAACAGCCACTGCATCCAATGGAATAGCATGACTATTAATGAATGAAAGAGCCTCATCTACGAAAGAGCCTAATTTGACAGCATGTTGCTGTCCGGCAAAATCTTCTTGCGAAAAAATAGTTGTACCATCTTCGCTAACAGACACAGAACATACCTCCGTAGAGGTCTCAATATGTAATATGCATGACATATTTCTTTCCTTTATACTTGTTTTACATCGGCAAAGATAATGCAAACCGAGAGAAGCACAAAAAGAAGTTATTCTTTTTTTTTGCACTCCGCTCGGTTTGCACTATCTTTGCGGCCTAAAAGCAAAAAGTATAAAAGAGAGATGATACAATCAATGACAGGCTATGGCAAAGCTTCCGCTATATATGGCGATAAGAAAATATATGCCGAAATCAAATCGCTAAACAGCAAAGCGATGGACTTAAATACTAGAATCGCCCCCCTATATCGTGAAAAAGAGATGGAAATTCGAGCTTCTATCTCCAATAGTTTGGAACGTGGGAAAATAGACTTTAATTTATGGATTGAAAAAGAAGCCAATGAATCAGCAACTCCTATCAATACAGCTTTGATTGCCAATTACCATGAGCAAATAAAGACCATCGCAGAAGAATATAAAATTCCACTTCCTACAGATTGGTTCTCTACATTACTGCGTATGCCGGATGTTTTAACCCGAGTTGATGTACAAGAATTGAGCGAAGAAGAATGGTTGATTGTACGTTCTATTATAGAAGAAGCCATAAACCGATTGATAGATTTTC
>JAFUNW010000338.1 GCA_017472905.1 Bacteroidaceae bacterium | reverse complement strand
TGCTGAGTGCAGTCGAAGCATCTTAGAATATAGTAATAGAGACCGCCAGTAAAGCTTTTAAGATCCTTCGACTCCGTAAACTCCGCTCAGGATGACAACGCGGATGGGTGGATGACAATTAGGAATACTTTCACGAAGCCGCCTTCATTTTTTGCGGTACTTGTATCATTTTCGTAAACAGTCGGGGCATACACCCGCTCCTCGGTAGAACTATTATGTGATTAATCTTTAAGACAGCCAATAGGGATGACAAATACCCCGTCTTCTCTTTGATAAGCGTGTGAGCCGACTCCAATGACAACAGCCATAAAGGACGGCGCCGGCATCTTCTCTGTATCAATATTTGCAGAGAGTTTGAGCATGTTTGCAGCTCCTTCATCAATATAGTCTTTACCTCCAAGTTTCACTTCCAATAGAGCGTAACTGCCATTGCGTCTATGAAGCACGGTGTCTTGAGGGGAAAGCGTTCGTAAGTTGGGGATAAATATTCGGAAGATGTTTCGCTCGGCATGACAAGAATATTGATAAATTGTGGTGGAAAACGGAAAAAGATTATTTAAATTTTGGCTGTCATTCTTTTTTGCTTTACTTTTGTCGGCTAACGGCTGCTAGTTCAAGGCAGTCGAATATTTTTTTGTAAAGTGATGATGTAATGAATAATCAGAAGAATAGAATACGCACCTGTTTCTCTTCCGGTTTGGCCGGATGGATGTTGCTTTTTGTCGGTTTGTGGTTGTTCCCGGTTAGTGGATGGTCGCAAACGCAAGGACAAGAGCTGACCGGTAAGGCACGAGAAAAGAATATCGAACGTATCGAAAAGCAGTTGAAGGACTTCTATGAAGCTTGGCTGGGAGCTTGCGTGGACGAAGACCCGGCTTTTATCGAAGCCATTGGTGAAAGCTATGTAGCTCCGAACGGAGTGTTCAAACCCGATTTCGGTAAGTTCCCGGAAGACGGCCTTTGGTCGTTCAGTAACTATTGCACAAATTTCAGGATGCTCTATCAGTCGATGTACGAAGAACCTTTGGAGTTTCGACAGAGCAATTTCCGTTTCATCTATTTGAAGTCGGTCGATGGAGGAAACAGCGTAGAGGCCGATTTTACCTTTCAAAGCAAGTTGTATTCCGGAGAGCGGTTGATAACTTCGGCCGAAGTAGAGGCGGTAATGCTCATTGATGCTTACTCTCCAACGAACTACAAACTCAGACAGATTGCTCCGACTCAACCTGTGACGGTTCATTATTCTCCGGAGGAAAAGAAGCAGACTCCGAAAGCGGAGGTTCCGGTAGCAGTTGAAACTCCGAAGGAAGAGCGGACACCGGTGGTGGAAATGCCAATGGAAGAAACAACTCCCTCCTTTACTTCGACTGTTTCCGCTAAAGAAGAGACCTTCACGGTCAACGGCGTGAGCTTCACGATGGTTCGCGTGGAGGGTGGTACGTTCCGCATGGGAGCCACTTCGGAGCAACAGAAACCTAGGGATAATGAAAAGCCTGTTCATAGCGTGACGTTGTCTAGCTATTCAATCGGTCAAACGGAAGTAACGCAAGCACTTTGGAAAGCGGTAATGGGAAGCAATCCAAGTTATTTCAAGGGCGACAATCTCCCTGTAGAATATGTTTCTTGGAACGATTGCCGGACCTTTATCTGTAAGTTACTTGCCTTGACCGGTCGTACATTCCGTTTCCCCACCGAAGCGGAGTGGGAGTTTGCCGCACGAGGCGGTAACGAAAGTCAGGGCTACCAATATTCAGGAAGCAACAATTTGGGTAGTGTGGCTTGGTATTGGGATAATGCAGGTAAGAAAACTCATCCCGTAGCTACCAAGTCAGCCAATGAATTGGGCTTGTACGACATGAGTGGTAATGTATGGGAGTGGTGTCAGGATTGGAAAGGTTCCTATAGCAGCAGTTCTCAGACGAACCCAACCGGCCCATCTTCAGGCTCTGGCCGCGTGAATCGTGGGGGCAGTTGGAGCAACGATGCCTGGAGCTGGCGGGTGGCTGATCGCGGCCACAACGGCCCGTCCCTCAGCATCAACGACCTTGGCCTGCGCCTTGCTCTTCCCGATTCTTCGCCAGTTGAAACTCCGACCGTAGTTACTTCAGCATCGAAGTTGGAGGGGGTAATCAACGGTCATGAATACGTAGACCTCGGTTTGAGTGTAAAATGGGCGACTTGCAATGTAGGGGCTTCTAAACCGAGCGATTATGGGGATTACTTTGCTTGGGGAGAGACTCGTCCGAAGTCGGAATATACGAAGGAGAATAGTGTTACTTACAAGAAGAAAATTAGAAATATTGGCGGCAAAGTTCAATACGATGCCGCTCGTGCGAATTGGGGAGGCAGTTGGCGATTGCCGACAATTGATGAGATAAAAGAGTTGAAAAGTAAATGCAAGTGGACGTGGGCAACTCAAGGCGGTCATAACGGTTATAAAGTAGTTGGTCCTAGCGGTAAGTCAATTTTTCTTCCTGCTGCCGGTTGGCGCTACGGTACTTCGCTCTACGGCGTAGGAGAGTACGGCTACTATTGGAGTTCTACGCCCTACGAGGGCGATACTCATTACGCGTACTACCTTGGCTTCCTTAGCAGTCGTTACGACTGGGATTGGATCAGTCGCAACAACGGTCTCAGTGTTCGTCCCGTTTCAGACTAGAAGCGAAGCGCATT
>JAFUNW010000337.1 GCA_017472905.1 Bacteroidaceae bacterium | reverse complement strand
TATCTGAGCAAAGTGAGCACGCATTGGAAGGAAACATACGGAACCGGAAAATCCGTCAATTTCCCAATCGGACAAGCAGCAAAAGGTAACCCGGGTGTAGCCGGAATCATTTCACAAACGGCCCATTCCATCGGATATATCGGCTCTGAATATGCCTTTGCACAGAAGATTCCATATGCCACACTCATGAATGCCAACGGTGAGTTGGTCAAGCCTACCTCCGAAAGCATTTCGGCCGCAGCTTCGGGAGATATCCCTACCGATACTCGCACCTCCATAACCAACTCCTCAGCAAGCGGAGCATATCCTATCAGTTGTTTCACCTGGATCATCATCTACAAGGAACAGAACTATTCCAAAAGAACAATCGATCAAGCACAGGCTACTCTTGACCTGCTGCATTTCATTCTGAGCGATGAAACACAGCATATGACTACCCAAGTACATTATGCACCCCTGCCGAAGAAAGCCATTGAGCTGAGTCGCCGGAATCTTCAGGAAGTGACTTTTGACGGAAAACCCATAAGCCATGAATGACAAGATATTCCGAATAATACTGTTTGCGGCAGCTTGTATCATGCCCATCGTGTGTGGGGGAGTCATCCTCTCCCTCACCACCGATGCTTCCGATGCACTCCGGCATTTCGGTTTCATCGATTTCCTCTTTTCCGATGAATGGAACTATACGCCCGGGAACGAACAATACGGTGCCTTGCCTTTCATTACAGGAACCTTACTCACCACATTCCTGGCACTGATATGCTGCATTCCTTTTTCGCTCCCTGTCTCTCTTTTTGTCGGCGAATATTTCAAAGGAAGCCGAGTAGCCGAAATTCTGAGTACCGTAACCGACTTGCTGGCAGGTATCCCTTCCATCATCTACGGTCTATGGGGATTCTATACCTTGCGCCCCGTCATCATGGAACTGGGTATCTCGCCACAAGGCTCAGGAATCCTGACCGCTGCCTTGGTCCTTGCCATCATGATTGTACCTTACGCGGCCTCACTAAGCGCCGAATTCATCAAGATGGTACCGGCCGATTTAAAGGAAGGTGCCTATAGTTTGGGAGCGACCCGTGCGGAAGTTGTCCGCCACGTCATCTTTCCCGTAGCTGGTTCCGGAATATTTTCCTCCTACATCCTCGCCATCGGACGTGCGTTGGGTGAAACCATGACCGTAACCATGCTCATTGGGAATACCAACCAGATGCCCGGTTCTTTAGTCGACACCGGTAACACTATGGCCAGCATCATCGCCAACCAATTCGGAGAAGCCGACGGACTACGCCTCTCCTCCTTGATAGCCATTGCGCTGATGCTCTTTCTCATTACCGCCATCATCAACATGATCGGCAAATTTTTAATCAAACGTGCAAGAATCGTATAATTATGGGACATGTCACCTCACTAAAACGTCGTCGTCTGACGAACCACCTGGTCTTTTGGGGAATCTGCTTGTTCGCCGGACTGACCGCCGTTCCTTTATTAGCCATTTTGGGAGAAGTGCTTTTCCGTGGATGGCAGCAATTCAGTTGGGAATTCTTCACGGAGCCGACTCCTACCGCCTATAAAGCGATGAAAGCCGTTGCTGCCGGAGAAACGATTCCCGGTGGAATAGCCAACGGTATCATCGGTACGTTGCTCATGTTGGGAATGGCTACCGTCGTTGCCGTACCTATTGGAATCCTTTGCGGAATCTATCTGGCCGAGAACAGAGAGAAACGATTTGCAGCCATTGTCAGTTACCTGACCGATTTGCTGCAAGGAACACCTTCTGTCATTATCGGCATTATCACATACATCTGGGTGGTTGTTCCCATGAAAGGATACTCCGCCATAGCAGGTAGCGTCGCCTTGTTCATCATGATGCTTCCGCTCATCATCCGTTCTACGGAAGAGACGATGAAGATTCTCCCGGCCTCGCTGAAAGAAGCCGGACTGGCCTTAGGAGGTAACTACGCTCGGGTAGTCCTGAAAGTACAGCTCCCGGCCGCCTTCGGAGGTATCTTTACCGGAGTGTTACTCGCCATCTCCCGCGTCATCGGCGAAACGGCACCGCTCATGTTCACCGCATTGGGTTGTTCGCTCATCCGTTGGGATGTAGACAAGCCCATCGCAGCCGTACCATTGTTGATCTGGGAGTTCTTCAACGACCCCAACCTGCAGGAACTTATTTGGGGTGCCTCCCTTTTCCTGTTAGTATTTGTCTTATTACTGAACATTACCGCCAAAACATTAGCCAAAAAATGGAAATCATAAAACCTATCATTGAATTCAAGGACGTATGCGTATCCTATACACGAAACATCATGGCAGTCAAGCATGTGTCTGCAGCAGTAGAAAAGAATACAATCACAGCCATCATGGGGCCTTCGGGCTGCGGAAAAAGTACGTTGCTCCGTGCCGCCAACCTGATGCATGAATTGTATCCGAACATCCGAGTAGAAGGGAAAATACTGTTGAACGGGATGAACATCCTGGACATGGAACCGATTGATGTACGTCGCCGTATCGGCATGGTATTCCAACGCCCGACCCCTTTTCCCACCATGAGCATCTCCGAGAACGTACTGGCCGGATTCATGCTGAACGGTATCCATCTGACCAAAAGCGAAAAGGAAGAGATTGTCGAAACAAGCCTGCGGAATGTCTCGCTATGGGAAGAAGTAAGGGATGTATTGAACAAGAAAGGAACGTTTCTCTCGGGCGGCCAGCAACAACGCCTCTGTATCGCCCGTGCTTTGGCCATGAAGCCGGATGTACTGTTGATGGACGAGCCAACCTCTGCCCTCGACCCCATCGCCACCAAGCACATCGAGGAGTTGTTGGTGCAATTGAAGGATGAAGTAACTATTCTCATTGTCACCCATAACATGGGACAGGCCAAACGCATTTCTTCCCGTTCCATGTTCATGTATTTGGGCGAACTGATTGAATACGACGATTCGGAAAAGATGTTCACCCAACCGAAGGACGAACGGACCAAAGCTTATCTGACCGGAAAGATGGGATAATCAAATTCGTTCATCTTCGATCATTTCTAAAAAGATGCAGAGCTTTTTAAAAAAGCTGAAGAGGTTTTGTCCTGTTTTGCAAGAGCTTTTCAAAAGTCCCCGTGTCCTTTAAAATCAGTCTTGACGAAATTAAAAAACGCTTTGATGAATCCGGGAAAATGTCAAGGAGAATTTTTTCGTTTGTCTGGGAGCATTTATCAATGTTGTAGATTTCGATGTATGAATGCCTGATGACACGAAAAAGAGGATTATATATACATATAGATATATGTTTCAACCCTTCAACCCCTTCACTGAGACCATAACTTTACACAAAAATCCCCCATTTCATCGGAAAGGTGAAGGGGATGAAGGGTTCGGATACAATGGTACATGTATATAGACCAAATCATGAAAGAAATGTTTTCTACCGGTTTCCTCTCAATCATACTACAATATTTGCCCACAAAAAAAACGAATTTACATTTTTCTTTTTTTCAAGATTTAGTATCTTTGTTG
>JAFUNW010000336.1 GCA_017472905.1 Bacteroidaceae bacterium | reverse complement strand
GAAATGGCTTTTATCTGGAAACAAACGGACGGCACGTTCCAGCAAATCAAAGGTTCGTTCGGCGATGTGGCATGTGCCTATAGCGTATCCAACGATGGTACGGTAGTAGGTTGTTTTGCTTCCGACAACAACGGTGAAATCAAGGAAGGCGGACTTCCTTACATGGTTCCCGGTTATTGGAAAGACGGAGTATGGACAGCTCTTCCCTTGGCATGCCCCATTGTACAGGGAAAAGATGGCGGTCTCAACGGTGAAGCTCGCTTTATTTCGGCCGATGGCAGCGTGATTACCGGTTACATCAACCGTCCTTTCGAACGCAATTTCTATGATGAGGAGGGCAATTTGACCGAAACGCGCAAGGTCAATCTTCTCTGTCCGGCTGTATGGATTGACGGAGAGTTGCAACGTGCATTCCGCAACCTGCCTCACGGTGATGACGTGCAGCAAGGCATGTGGTCCATGTGTCCTTCGTCAGACGATGGAACCATTATGGCCGGTGTCTACGAACATCCGACCGGCAGCCGTGCTCCGGTGGTTTGGAACAACGGTGAAATCCGATTCCTCTACGGAGAAAACGACATCGACATTTGGGTAGACGAATATTTCTTCGAGGGCTTCATGGCTGCCGTAAGTCCCAACGGGAAGTATGCGGGCGGATATTGGCAACCTCAAGGTGTAGGTGGCCAGATGTATGCCATCCTATATGATGTAGAAGAGGACAAAGTGGAACAATTGGACGGTTGGGGAAGCGTTACCGCGATTTTGGATGACGGAACTGTCTTCGGAACTACCGGTGAGATGGGTTCCGGTTTGATTCGCAAACATGCGTACAACGGAAGTTTGAGCGGTTATCTGGAAGTGTTCTGCGGAAATTATGAAGGTGGTTCATTACCGGGCATTATTTTTGGCGCGTCTACCGATGGCCGTGTTTTGGGCGGTTGGTATCCTCGTGCAGAAGGTATCGGGCTGATGATGGCTCCGAGTGTCGTAGTTATCCCCGAAGGTGCTGATGGCGTGAAGAAAGTGGAAGAAACCGTTCGTTCGGTAATTATGCTCGATAACGAAATCATTGCTCCTCGCTCTGAGAAGATCGAGCTTTACAATGCTGTAGGTGCTTTGGTGGGAAGTACAACCAACGACCGCATTGCCGTAGATGGTCTCAAAGGAATTGTCATTGCCAAGACCTATTATGAAAACAGCAAGGTTCAGACCAAGAAATTCGTTGTGAAATAACGTTTTTACACCTTATATAATATAAAAGGCTGCGCTCCGATGTTGGGGCGCAGCCTTTTTCTTAGCTTCTACTTACCTGTAATCCTTTGTCCGAAAGGGTCATATCGACAAATCGGGCGCAATTGTTCAACGGATTCTCTTGCAAAATCATGCGGATGCGTGCTGCTGCTTCGGGGTCCTTGGCTATCATGTAGAGGAATCCTCCTCCACCGGCTCCCGGCAGTTTGTATCCGATGCAATAGTCCTTGATTTGGTCGATGATTGCTTCTACAGCTTCCGGATTAGTACCGGAATCCAATAGTTTGTTCTGTTCCCACGTTACTCCGACCAAGCGTCCCATCTCTTGGAAGTTTCCGCGTTGAATGGCATCGTACAGGTCGAGGGCATGTGCTTTCATCTCTCCCAGCAATTGCAGTTGCTTCGTTTCGTTCAGGAACATGCGCCGCACGATTTCGGCCAGGATTCCTTTGGCAGTGCGGGTGATTCCTGTATAGTAGAGTAGGTGGCATTTCTGGTGTTCGGGGTTTGTGAACAAGAAGTCGGGAAGCCAGCGAACCAACGGACTCTGGTTGAATCCCGATGGAGTCTGTAACAGTTTCACTCCGTGCAAAACGCCTCCGTATTGGTCTTGCCACCCACCTCCGGTGGTGAGCAACTGTTCGAGAACCAGGGTACGGCGGCATATCTCGTTTTTGTCCCAAGCCAATCCGCAGAAGTCCGATACGGCTCCCAGTACCGTTGAGGCTAGAATGGAGCTTGTTCCCAATCCGGAGCCTGCCGGAACAGCCGATAACAGAGTTACTTCGATTCCGGAACCGAAATGTTGCAATTGTTGTTCGAGCGAACTGTATGTTTCGGTGGAGAAACCCGGTTGGAATCCGGCCAGAACGAGAGCAGCCTTGGGAATAGAGAAGGGAGATCCGACCTTGGCAAAGTCTGCCAGTTCTTCGTAGGTGTTTACTATTTCGGACGCTCCGAGGTCAATGGAGCGTAGAATCACTTTATACTCTTTGCACGGTTTTACGTAGGCCTGCAACGGGGGTTGTCCGTTCAGCTCGATGGCGATGTTTACCACGTTTCCTCCTTCGCTGAGGCAAAACGGTGGAGTGTCGGTCCATCCGCCGGCCAGGTCGATGCGCACCGGACTTCGTCCCCATACGATTTGGTCGGCATAGACATCTCTACGAGGTTGTTGTTTGTTGGCCAAGACTGTTTCCGTGAGTCCTTCGCGCAACAAGGCAAACGCCTTTTCTTCTTCCGGTTTTGAAGCTTTGTTTTCCAGGTTGTGAAGATGTGCGCGGAATGCGTAGTCGTGAATGCGCGTCATTAAGGGAGTGGTTTCAGGCAGCAACTGTGGCTCTTGCACGTGGAAACGGGCAAATTCCATAGCAGCATCTTCCAGGTTTACTTGGTAAAAGACACTTTTTTCGTGGTTTTCTGCCAATTGAGGCCAATTTTCTGCACGAAACGTACTGCGTTGATGACTTAGACGGCGCAGGTTGGCGTATGCTGAAATTTCGTCTGCAGACATTTTGCGTGCTTTTCTCCATAAATCGGCTCCTTCCGGTGTTGTTTCTCCGTTGCCTGTCATCCAAGCCACCAACACACCCAAATCTTCAATCGATTCACAGATCGGGAAGAGGCAGGCTGCTTGCAGATCGTGGTTTCCTTCAATTTCTTTCGTTGTCAGGCCGTGTGCTTCAGCCCAATCGACAAATGGTTGTTGCAGGAATGTTACGTTTCGGTTTTTCAATTCTCCTTTGAAGGCATCGTTGAATCCGTATGGACGGGCTGCATAGTCGTTTTCTCCCATAGGGACAATGTCCAGACAGAGGCCGGCCGGTAGAGTCAGTGTCCAATTGTTGCGTGGCACACCGGTAATGATGTGTTGGTGTGCCAACTTCCAGGTAGACGGTATGTGGCTGTTTTCGATCCATACCTCCGAATTTTCAGCATGGAGTTTGATGTCTACAAGTGCGTTTTGCACAAACATGGCAGGATGTGCCTTGACGCGTCTTTGGATGATCTCGCGTTGGTCCCTGACCAAGTTCTGTACGGCTACGGTCGATGAAATCAGTTCGCGGCTCGTTCCGTAGTGATAGAACTCTCCTCCGGGTAGAGGAAGGACAGCTACGCTCAACTGTTTCAGTTCTTCATCGGCCAATGTGGGATGTTCACCCAATGCGCAGCCGAAGTCGGAATAGAGGTCGTAGTATTTTAGCTTGCCATCAGCCTCTTTGGAACGTTTCATCAACAGTTTTACAGCGCGGTCGCTCAAGATCCAGATGCCGATGTCCATGAGGAAAAGATGCGTTTGCATCAGTTCGGCCATTTGTTCCACCGAAGGTTTTTGCAACATGAAGTCGAGTTTGTCCGGTGATTGGCGCGAAGCCACGAATACTCCGTGATTTTTAGCCAAATTGGGGTCGGCCCACAATCCGTAGCATACCACATCGGCTTCGGGAATGGCTTGCAACGGTTGGGAAGAACGGATGTAGACATCACCGCTGGCTATCAGGGTATGCAACGAAGCGGGCGCTTTTTGCATGATGCGCTCGTAGAGCGGAAGTTGCAGCGACAAAAGGTTTTGTTTCAAGCGTTGTCCTTTGGCCCAACGAAAGATGGGTATGGGGGTGAGAATCTTGCCTGAGGGGGCATAGCCCGGTAAGCGGCGGCTTTGACCCCCTGCATGAAGCAGGATACGCTTTTCCTTGGCTAACCAATCGGCAAACGAACTTTCGGCACTCCAAGAACGGTGGCAGGCATCGAGCAGCCATGTAGTGCCTCCTCCGGAACCTAATTTGGCTCCGATGGGGTCGGATGTGCAGAACCATTCTTCTCGACTTACCTCTTCTATTTCATGAAAACATTCCACCAGATTGGGCGGAAGGGATAGCAACTTTTTCATTTGGGTCATTACAATTTAATTTAGCTGCAAAGTAACAATAAAAGGGTGAGAAAAAAGAATAAAAGGAGGCTTTTGTCTGAAAAAAGCTTCTGAATATTCTTTTTTCTTGACGTATGATGATTTTTTTTAAAGGAGGAATTTTTATACGGATTTTTCTTCATTTTCTATTTTCTCCGAAAACGCAGGGTCGAAAGTCGCTTTCTTCCTCATTTTTTCCGCTTCGAAAAGTCAAAAATGCCGGTTGCTTTTCTCAATCTGCTGCACGGCTCCGGTTGAAGTGCAAGGCAGCAGATTTTGTTTTGCTGGGCAGCAAACCTGTGAGAGCGACTTGCTTTTCTGAAAAAGGGAGGGTAAGTCGATGTTGAGAGGAAGAATGGACAAAAAAGGACGAAAATCCGATTGAAATCCGCAAAAAGTAAAAAATCCGACTATCGGAAGCGGGAAATCAGAAGCGAAAACGCATTTTCGGGCCTTTTGGGGCTCTTTTTCGGATTGAAAGTGGCAAAATATCTCTGAAAACGCAGATTTTAGAGCTTGTCCGGCTGCTTTGAAAATAGAGAAATTTGAACAATATGCCCTCTTGCTGTAGTTGCAAATGTTTACAGTTCCGGATTTTTGGCTTTTAGTCGGCAAATCTTTTTTATTCCCTTCTTTCTTGCCTTTTAAGAACGAAATAGGTGTAAACGATTCTATATTCTGTATAAAACTGGCGTAATTTGCAAGTGAAAGAGAGGGGGACGATAATTTG
>JAFUNW010000335.1 GCA_017472905.1 Bacteroidaceae bacterium | reverse complement strand
GTATTGCCGGCAGTGAAGCGTATCAATACGGTGGCCAGCGAACATCCTGAATTGACCAATTATCTCTACATGACTTATGCCGTAGAAGGTTATGATGTAAATTATTACAAGAATGACAAGTCGGTAGTTGTACTCGGTTCGGGTGCTTATCGCATCGGTTCTTCGGTTGAGTTTGACTGGTGTTCGGTAAATGCCGTTCAGACAGCTCGTAAGTTAGGCTACAAGTCCATCATGATAAACTACAATCCCGAGACCGTATCGACCGACTACGACATGTGCGACCGTCTCTATTTCGATGAATTGTCATTTGAGCGTGTGCTTGATGTGATCGATTTGGAGCAACCGGGTGGTGTGATTGTTTCTGTAGGCGGACAGATACCGAACAATCTGGCCATGAAACTCCATCGTCAGTCTGTGCCTATCTTGGGTACCTCTCCATTGAGTATCGACCGTGCCGAAAACCGTAATAAATTCTCTGCCATGCTCGACCAATTGGGAATCGATCAACCGGCTTGGCAGGAGTTGACCAGCCTGGAAGATGTGAAGCAGTTTGTGGATAAGGTGGGTTATCCTGTTTTGGTGCGTCCTTCCTACGTTCTTTCGGGTGCAGCCATGAACGTTTGCTACAACGATGACGAGTTGAAAGAGTTCCTTCAAATGGCTTCCGAAGTATCCAAAGAATTCCCTGTAGTAGTAAGTCAATTCTTGGAAAATACGAAGGAGATCGAGTTCGATGCCGTAGCTCAGAACGGAGAGGTTGTGGAATATGCTATCAGCGAGCACATCGAGTTTGCCGGTGTACACTCCGGTGATGCAACTTTGGTATTCCCCGCACAGAAAATCTATTTCGCTACAGCCCGCCGTATCAAGCAAATCAGCCGACAGATAGCCAAGGAGTTGAATATCTCAGGTCCTTTCAACATCCAGTTTCTGGCTCGCAATAACGAGGTGAAAGTCATCGAATGCAATCTTCGTGCTTCACGTTCTTTCCCCTTTGTCAGCAAGATACTTAAGCGCAATTTCATAGAGACAGCTACCCGCATCATGTTGGATGCTCCCTATACCCGTCCCGATAAGAGTGCATTCGACATTGATTGGATTGGAGTAAAAGCTTCTCAATTCTCTTTCTCTCGTTTGCACAAAGCCGACCCCGTATTGGGTGTAGACATGTCTTCTACCGGTGAAGTAGGTTGCATGGGTGATGATTTCAGCGAAGCATTGCTTAGCGCCATGATTTCTACCGGCTTCAAGATTCCTCGCAAGGAGAAGGGTGTAATGCTCTCTAGCGGAGCCATGAAGTCGAAAGTAGATCTTTTGGATGCCAGCCGCGTATTGGCAGCACAAGGTTATAATATTTACGCTACGGCCGGAACTGCCACTTTCTTGAATGCTCATGGGGTAAACACTACTCCGGTCTATTGGCCCGATGAAAAAGCCGATGCAGAGAACAACGTGATGAAGATGATTGCCGACCACAAGTTCGATCTCATTGTCAACATTCCGAAGAATCATACCAAGCGTGAGTTGACCAACGGTTATCGCATCCGTAGAGGAGCCATTGACCACAACATTCCTTTGATTACCAATGCTCGCTTAGCCAGTGCATTCATTGAAGCTTTCTGTGAAAAAGGCGAAGAGAACATTCAAATCAAGAGTTGGCAGGAGTATAAATAGTAATTGCTCTCCGGTAGACCGTTTAAGATGTTGCTCCCTTATACTTTAAAGGTCAACAACCTTTTTTAATCTCCTCTACCGGTCTGTCTTCAGAATGACAGAGACGAAATGTAAGCCTCCCCCTACAAATCATCATTGTAGGGGGAGGCTTATTTTTGCTATTCCCGTTTTAAACGAATTTCTTTTTACCTTATTTATCTTCCCATCACCTTGCCACAGCTTCGCGTACCATCGGGATAGATGACAACATAGAGATAAAGGGACGCGCCGTTCGTTCCGACTTTCACTACAGCTTCTCCGTTTTGGAATGTCGCTTCTCCGACTTTTATTCCGGTCGGGGTATATACTTCCAGTAAAGTAGCTGTGGGAGAGGTGCAACGGAATGTTCCATCAGCAGAATGATAGGTAGGTTTGCTCTTTTTCTGTGTCTGAAGATTGATACCAAATGCCTCTTTCACATACTGATATTTACCATCTGACAAAACACTTTCAAGGGTATAGTCTCCCCAATCGCTAACGGCCGGAGATTGCAATACCAAACCGTGATAAAGGCTGCCGATACCCTCTACCCAAATATCGCTATACTCTATAAAACGTTCGCCGTCTTTGGGAATCACCACGTAATCCACTTTCAGACAACGTCTGGATATGCCATCGGTCAATATGGTGTCTGAGACCTCTTTTATCAACCAGCCGCCTCTGGTTTCTGAAGTACCCCAAGCATAATCTTCTACAAAATCTCCTTGGAATAGACCGAAGTCATAGTAAAGACGAGGATGAGTCGAATAGACCTTGTTGCCTACTTGACGGATAAGAGCTAATATTTCTTCTGTCTCTTTTCCACCGATGAACCATCTTTGTTCATAGAGCACCTTGTATGACTCTCCCTGATAAATTGTATCACCGGATATATATTGTCTGGACTTATAGCTTGCATATT
>JAFUNW010000334.1 GCA_017472905.1 Bacteroidaceae bacterium | reverse complement strand
GGCATACGCCACCATTCCATAAGCCTGCTTGGTCACGCGTTCCAAGTCATTCATTGCTCCGGTGGATATGCGTCCGGTAAAGAGTTCTTCAGCGGCACGCCCTCCCAATGTGGCACACATTTCGTCCAACATCTGCTCCTTGGTAGTGATTTGTCGCTCCTCCGGCAAATACCAGGCAGCACCCAAAGCACGACCTCGCGGTACGATTGTCACCTTTATCAGCGGGTTGGCATATTCCAAGAACCAAGACAACGTAGCATGTCCGGCCTCGTGCAAAGCAATCGTACGCTTTTCGTCAGCCGTCATCACCTTGGTTTTCTTTTCCAGTCCACCAATAATTCGGTCTACAGCAGCCAAGAAATCTTCTTTTTCCACCGCAGTTTTATTATGACGAGCTGCAATCAAGGCCGCCTCGTTGCAAACATTGGCAATGTCAGCACCCGAAAATCCCGGAGTTTGACGGGCTAACAGGTCTATATCAACACTCTCATCTATTTTCACTGTACGCAAATGTACGGCAAATATCTCTTTTCGTTCGTTCAGGTCGGGCAAATCAACATGTATCTGTCGGTCGAAACGTCCGGCACGCAACAGAGCTTTATCCAACACATCGGCACGATTGGTTGCGGCAAGAATAATGACTCCACTGTTGGTCCCGAAACCATCCATCTCGGTCAGTAATTGATTGAGTGTACTTTCGCGCTCATCGTTTCCACCGGTCGTAGAACCATGACTGCGCGCACGTCCTACGGCATCGATTTCATCAATAAAGATGATACATGGAGACTTCTCTTTTGCCTGCCGAAAAAGGTCGCGCACACGCGAAGCACCAACTCCTACGAACATCTCCACGAAATCAGAACCTGAGAGGGAGAAGAAAGGTACATCGGCTTCGCCGGCTACAGCTTTCGCTAAAAGCGTTTTTCCGGTTCCCGGAGGACCTACGAGCAAAGCACCTTTAGGAATCTTACCTCCCAATTCGGTATACTTGGCCGGATTTTTCAAGAAAGCCACAATCTCTTCCACTTCCTGTTTGGCCTCAGCTTGTCCGGCTACATCTTTAAAGGTAACGCGGTTTTCATGATCCTTGTCTATCAGCCGCGCTTTGGAACGTCCCACATTGAATACATTGCCTGCTCCGCCCATCATGGAGTTTCCCCCACTCATGCGGCGCATCATGAACATCCAAATTGCCACGAGAAAGAGAATGGGAGCCAAACTGCCGATAATCGACCACAGATAGTCGCGCCGTTCATCATATTCCAATATGCCGTCAAAACTTCCATCGGCACGCTCCTTTTCCAAAAACTCTTCCAACGAATCGTTTGAGCCGAAACGAACATTCAAGTATGGGTTCGGCCCCATTTTGGAAGCCTCCGGCCCGAAAACCTCTTTCAAGAATGAAGGTTTTACGTACATTTCCAAGCTTTGATCGTTGTAAGCAACGATTTTATTGGCGTATCCCTTGTCGACATAATCCTTGAATTGGGTATAAGAGACACTTCTACTCATTCCCGAGCCGTCCTGATTAAGCCATAAGAAAGTCAAAGCCCCTGCGATAATGATGTATATCCAGTTGAGTTTGAACTTCGGCATGTTTGTTCTAGGGTCGCCCGGTTTGTTTTGGTTATTTTTTTCACGCATAATCCAATTGCTATTTCCTGTTTTCCCGTCAATCCAAATCCGGAACGGAAGTCAGATGAGCATCAGCCCACAGATTTTCTATATTATAAAACTCACGCATTTCAGGCAGGAATACGTGTACCACGACATCCGAGTAGTCCATCGCAACCCACCGGGCATTTTGCAAGCCATCAACCACCAAGGGTTTAGATCCCTCGTGCTTGCGCACATAGTTCCACACCGAATCTAC
Source organism: Bacteroidaceae bacterium (assembly GCA_017472905.1). Lineage (GTDB taxonomy): Bacteria > Bacteroidota > Bacteroidia > Bacteroidales > Bacteroidaceae > Phocaeicola_A. Next base: position 8,304 of record JAFUNW010000334.1, on the reverse strand, counting down.
GATGGAAGCCACTTGGCTGGGAGAATTGCCTTGACAAATGACGAAATACTTGCAGATAGCATCGTCAATGGAGGTCAAATCAGCAACAACAATCTTTTTTCCTTTCTTTTCCTGAATACCTTCTGTAATTTTTTGAACCAAGTTCTTTGTTTCGTTCATTCTAAAATTTTCTTCTTGTTTGGTTATTTTTTATTTAGTCTATACGTTTTTACTTTATAAAAGGTTGACAAAGATACGTTCTTTTCTTTCGTTGAACGAAGAAGATTTCTCGAAAAGCGTTCAGTTTTGATATTTTTAAGAGAAGAATCCTAAATTAAACTCTTAAACACACGCTTCAGGAAGCGAAATCCTCTCTCAATCCTCTTTCTTTTTGAGAAATTCGCCTTTGATTTGAAAGGTTCGGTTTGTCTTCATCTTTTATCTTTTCAATCCGGTGAATGCACCCGATGCAAGCAGAAGCGACCGAAGCGTTCGTCTGTTATTAAGTCTCTTTCCGTACAAATGTCGAAATCCCTGTCCGCTTATGGCAACAAGTCATATCCGGCCTTCAGCAAACCCTCTCGGATTTGCTCGATGTGGTCTTGATTTCGCGTTTCCATCACGACACGCAACGTACATCCGTTCACCTGTGCACTCGCACTGGTCCGTTCGTGCGTAACTGATACGATGTTTCCCCCTAATTCGGCTATGATGTTGCAAACTCCCGAGAGCTGTCCGGGCTGATCGTAGAGGTCGATGGTGATAGCAAAAGTGCGTCCCGATTTGCTCAAGCCTCGGGTAATGACGCGGCTCAGAATGGTTACATCGATGTTACCTCCGGAGACCAGACAGACCGTCTTCTTCCCCTTTACAGGAACCTTGTTGAACATGACTGCTGCTACGGATACGGCTCCGGCTCCTTCGGCCACCATTTTCTGCTGTTCTATCAAGGCCAATATGGCCGCTGCAATCTCATCATCGCTCACCGTAACAATCTCATCGACATAGCGTTGACACAATTCGAAAGTATTCACGCCCGGCTCCTTCACAGCAATGCCATCGGCAATGGTCGAAACCGAAGGAAGGCGTTCGATATGTTTCTGATTCAACGACTCTACCATGCTGGGCGCACCGGCAGCTTGCACTCCGTAGATTTTCACCGTAGGATTGAGCGACTTGATGGCACAGGCCACGCCCGAAATCAGTCCGCCTCCGCCCACCGGAACTACTACGGCCTCCACATCGGGCATTTCGTCCAATATCTCCAAACCGATTGTCCCTTGTCCGGCTATCACCGATTCATCGTCAAACGGATGCACAAAAGTGTATCCTTTCTCATCGCGAAGTTGCAAAGCCTTTTGATAGGCATCATCATAGACTCCGGGAACCAGACAAACCTCAGCTCCATAGCGCTTGGTCGCTTCCACCTTGGAAATCGGTGCTCCGGCAGGCAGGCATATCAAGGATTTTATGCCACTTTTGGTTGCGGCCAAAGCCACTCCCTGCGCATGGTTTCCGGCGGAACAAGCTATCACGCCGCGTTGCTTCTCTTCGTCCGACAATTGGGATATTTTATAACACGCTCCGCGCAATTTAAAGGAACCGGTAAACTGCAGATTCTCGGGTTTCAGATAAACCTCGCTCTCCGGATTCACCAACGGAGCGGCAATCATCAACGGCTGGCGAATAATTCCTTTTAAGGCATGAGCAGCCTTATAGATTTCACTTAATTCTAACATTTTGTCAATACATTAATGTATTATGTTCGTTTAAATCGTGCAAATCTACAAATAAATCCACGAATAAGCAGGCTTTTATTGACAAAAAAATCAGTCTAAAACGGAAGAAAAAAAGTGGGCAATCCCAAAAGGGTGTTTTAGAATAGTTCCTGCGTTTTTTAGACAAAGTATTTTTCCTCCCAAAATCCGAACTTTGCAGGCGAAAAGGGGAAATACCGCTTCGCACTGATTGACATCAACCGGATGAAACATGGAAAACAGCCCAAAGAAAAGGCTTCCATGCGTAGCTTTGTGCAATTAGGAATCAATTTTGCCGAGTCGGTCAACTTCATCAAACAATATGCCACACTCCGCTGCTTCAACTTTGAGGAATGTTTATTTTTCGGACTGCTCCAACGATTCAGAATAAACAACAAACGAAAATTCAAGCACCTTCTTCACCAAAGTTTAAGAAAGTGAACTTTTTTCCTCCGGTTTCGCCTTATCCGCTCAGCAAGGGGAAAATAGAAATTCGTAATCCACTAAGGTTTAAGCACTTATAGAAAATTTCTCCTATCTTCCTTTTTTTTCAATCCCAACCGGCTCTTTCGCACATGCAAACGGCTCTGGAAAAAAGGGGAACGCAAGCCCTCCCCCCTCTCCGCCCATTTTTACTCCCCTGCCTTGCAAAAATAATTCTGCTGCACGGCGGAAACAAATCTGCTGCCCAACAAAAAAGATTCTGCTGCACGGCAAACGGAGATGAGCGACCGGCATTTTTTCGGATTCAACCAATAACCGGAAATGCAGGCCCTGCACCCATTCAACCACAACCGACTGACAGACAAGCAAATACGCCATACGCTAACCATTCCGTTAAAAATCCGTTTTTTGGAATCACGACCGTTTGTCGAGCCAATAATGCGAAAAATGATGCCATTTCCTAAAATTCATCTTCGCTCCTCTTTTTAAATTCGCCAAGCCAAAGACGACATAAAATTCTTACATAAAACAACCTTTTTGCCAAGAAAAATAGCTACTTTTGCCAACTAATAAATCTTTTACCCATAAATATACCGATATGAAACAAACATTCAAGCGAATGTTCATGCTGATACCCCCTTTGGCATGGCTCTCCATAGCGTCTGCACAATCTTATGAAACTTCTGCTGAGAACAACAGCATCGTGATTCGCCCCCAAAACGGAGAAACCGTCAGGCTACAGCCGTATGGCGAGCGCATCGTGCGCGTCAGCATCACTCCCGAATCGGAATTCCCCAAAGACTCCGGCCTCATCATCGTAGCCCCCAACAAGGGCAGTAACGCATTTCACGTAGAGAAGAACGATTCAGCCGTTCGGCTCATCGGAGAACACTTACAGGCCCAAGTGAGTCTGAACGATGGAAAGGTCTCCTTCTTCCGCGCCGATGGCACACCGCTTCTACAAGAATGCATCGAAGCCAGAAGCTTCTCCCCCATTCAGGTCGATGACAGCAAAGGCTACACCGTCTGCTACAGTTTCAACGGACCGGCCGGCGAAGCCCTCTACGGACTGGGGCAACATCAGGCCGATGAATTCAACTACAAGGGAAAGAGCGAAGAACTCTTTCAATACAACACAAAAGTATCGGTCCCCTTCCTCCTCTCTTCCGAAAACTACGGCATCCTATGGGACAGCTATTCGCTGGGACGCGTAGGAAACCCGCTCGACTACAGCCAGCTCCACCGCGTATTTACCCTCTACGACCGCAACGGAGAAAAAGGAGCACTGACCGGCACATACAGACATCCCAAGCATCCGACACTCGTGCGCCGCGAAGACTCACTCTACTTTGAAAACCTGAAAACCAACCGACATCTGCCCAAAGGATTCCCGCTGAACGAAGCCCGAGTGACCTACGAAGGCGAATTGGAGCCGCACGAAACCGGTATCTACCGTTTCTTACTATATTATGCCGGCTACATCCGCATCTATGCCGATGATCAACTGATTGTTCCCGAACGGTGGCGCACCGCATGGAATCCCAACAGTCACAAGTTCAGCCTGCCCCTGACAGCCGGCAAACGCATCAGGTTGCGCATCGAATGGCAACCCGATGGAGGCGAGTCGTATTGCGGACTGAGAGCCTCCCTGCCGCGAAGCCGCGAGGAAGAAGAGCGACTGACCATTTGGGGAGAGATGGAAAAACAGATTGACTACTACTTCATTGCAGGCCAAACAATGGACGAAGTCATCGGCGGATATCGCCGGCTTACGGGCAAAGCACCCATCATGCCCCGCTGGGCAATGGGGTATTGGCAAAGCCGCGAACGCTACAAGACGCAAAAAGAGTTGCTGAGTACTCTCAACGAATTCCGTCAACGCCGCCTACCGATTGACAACATCGTGCAAGACTGGAGTTATTGGCCCGAAAACGCATGGGGAAGCCACGAATTCGACAAGAAGCGCTATCCCAATCCTCAGAAGATGGTCGACAGCATACATGCCCGGCACGCCCGACTCATGATTTCGGTCTGGCCCAAGTTTTATGCCGACACCGAACATTTCCAAGAGTTCGACCGACAAGGATGGATGTACCGCCAAGCCGTAAAAGACAGCATACGCGACTGGATTGGGCCGGGCTACATCGGCTCGTTCTACGATGCCTACTCCGATGGAGCACGCCGACTCTTCTGGAAACAACTGAAAGAACACCTCTATCCGCTCGGCATAGACGCTTGGTGGATGGACGCCTCAGAACCCAACGTGCGCGACTGTACCGACATGGACTACCGAAAAGCGCTTTGCGGCCCGACAGCACTCGGACCCTCAACCCAATATTTCAACGCCTACGCGCTCATGAACGCACACGCCATCTACAACGGACTACGCGAAGCCAATCCCGACCAACGAGTATTTCAACTGACACGTTCGGGGTTTGCCGGACTGCAACGCTACGCTACTGCCACGTGGAGCGGCGACATTGCCGCCCGATGGGAAGACCTCAAGGCACAAATCCCGGCCGGAATCAATTTCTCCATGAGCGGAATACCATTCTGGACTATGGATATCGGCGGATTTTGTGTAGAAAACCGTTACGTGAAAGCTTACAAAAATTTCCTGAAAAACGGGAAAGAGAACAAAGACCTGGACGAATGGCGTGAGCTGAACACCCGATGGTTTCAGTTCGGAGCATTCGCTCCCCTGTTCCGCTCACATGGACAATACCCCTACCGCGAGCCTTGGCTCATCGCTCCCGAAGAGCATCCGGCCTACCAAAGTATGAGTTACTACCTGCAATTGCGCTATGCTCTCATGCCTTACATCTACAGTTTGACCGGACATGCGCATTTCAACGACTACACGCTCATGCGAGGATTGGCGATGGACCACGCCGAAGACCCGCAGGTTCTCTCCATCGGCGACCAATATATGTTCGGCCCCTCACTGATGGTCTGTCCGGTCTACACCTACGGAGCCAGAAGCCGCCAGGTTTACCTGCCCAACACCGGCAAATGGTACGAATATTATAGCGGACGAACCCTTAGCGGCGGACAAACCATTGAAGCAGATGCGCCCTATGAACGCATCCCGCTTTTCGTTCCGGAAGGAAGCATCCTCGTCAGCGGGCGCAACCTTCAATACACCGATGAGCATCCGGCCGACACGCTTACCGTACATCTCTTTCAAGGAAAAGACGCGCATTTTACGCTTTACGAAGACAACGGCACAAGCTACGCCTACGAACGGGGAGAATACCTGCAAATCCCGTTGAAATACAACGAACGAACCGAGACGCTTACCATCGGCAAACAAATCGGCGACTACCCCGAAGCTTGCAAACAACGTGTCGTCCACATTGTTGCGACTTCAAACAAACAGAAAAAGAGCCACATCGCAACGATTACCTACAACGGAGAGGAAAAGAATATCCGAATAAAATAAAACAGTACGGTCCGATACTTCATTCCACAAGTACCGGACCGTATTCTTTAAACTATACATTATTATATATAAGGGGGAACTATCCGTTTCACCTCCCATCATCCGAAAAATCCAACGACATCCTTACAGACAAAACTCCTACTTACCGGAATTGCCACCACTTTTTCTTTTTAGGCTGTTCGTAATAACCTCCTGCGTCAGCCAACTCTTCTTGAAGAATCTCCATATACGATTTCTTCTCCTTAATCATACGGTATATGGTCCCCCAATCAGGCAATCCGCCTAGATTACGGTCGTCTATGAATAGATCCACCTTGAGCTTTCGGGAATAATTCGAGTCGGTCAGCTTCTCTTCCGGATAATCCTTGTTAACGGCATAAAACTCCACTCCCCGCTGACGACAATACTCTACTGCCTCGTCCAACAGTTCACCTTCACGCACCGACCAAAGCACCAAACGATGACGCTCGGCAATCAACATTTTCAATGTATCAATGGCAAAAGGTATTTCCGGCCCGATTTTCGGATATCGGTGCTCAACAATCGTTCCATCAAAGTCTACAGCTATAGTCATATCTCTTTTGTTTTTTTGTTTATTCTCCGACAAAAATAGTTCATTCCTGTCAGATATACAAACAAAATCCCGGTTTTCAAAACCACAATCGTCAGTTTTATATAAAGACTTGCAAAAAATCAACCGACAAAAGCCAATTACAAAATAAATTGCCTAAATTTGCGCTTTCGTAACCAATAGATTATTTCCTTAATGCACACAACATGAAAAAAGCATTCATCACATTCTTATGTGTTGTAGCCATCGGCCAAACAGCTACGGCACAGCTCCCCGTTTATCAAGACGAAACGAAACCCATTGAAGAGCGCGTAAAAGATGCCCTCGGCCGCATGACATTGGAAGAGAAAGTAGCCATGTGTCATGCTCAAGCAAAATTTTGCAGTCCGGGCGTTCCGCGATTAGGCATTCCCGAACTGTGGAGCAGCGATGGCTCACATGGAGTTCGATACGAAATAGAATGGCACACCTGGAACGAAGCAAACTGGACGAACGACTCGTGTACAGCGATGCCCAACCTGACCTGCCTGGCTGCAACGTGGAATCCCCACATGGCCGCACTATACGGACAAGCCATCGGCGAAGAAGCACGCTACCGTGAGAAAGACATCCTGCTCGGACCCGGAGTAAACATTTACCGTACACCTCTCAACGGACGCAACCTCGAATACATGGGCGAAGACCCCTATCTGGCCGGTGTCATGGTGGTTCCTTACATACAGGAGCTGCAAGAAAACGGAGTGGCAGCCTGCGTGAAGCATTTTGCCCTGAACAACCAGGAGACCAACCGTTGGACCATTGACGTTATTGCCAGCGAACGCGCTTTACACGAAATCTATCTGCCGGCTTTCAAAGCTGCCGTACAAGAGGGAGGAGCATGGAGCTTGATGGGAGCCTACAACAAATACATGGGAACACATGCCAGCCACAACGAGCTGCTTCTGAATAAAATTCTGAAAGAGGATTGGGGATTTGACGGAGTAGTGGTTTCAGACTGGAGCGGAACACACGACACCCGCGAAGCTGCACTCAACGGACTGGACTTGGAAATGGGAACGGACGAACGTCCCGACCTCGGACTGACCAAGAAAACTTTCACTTTCAACCACTGCTATTTGGGAGACGATTACCTAAAACTCTTGAAAAGTGGCGAAATTCCCATGAGCAACGTAGACGAAAAGGCTACACGCATCTTGCGACTCATTTTCCGTACGGCCATGAACACACGCAAACCTTTCGGAAACATGAACTACGAACGCCACTCGGCTATGGCAAAGGAAATCGGTAGCGAAGGAATCGTGCTTCTGCAAAACAAACCTGCGAAGAAAGGCTCCTCCCCCCTTCTCCCCATCGATGGAACGAAGTATAACCACATTCTTGTAGTAGGAGACAACGCCATCCGTCCACTCAGTGCCGGAGGAGGAGCTGCCGGACTGAAGGTGCAACACGAAACCAGCATTCTTGAAAGTCTGAAAGCGGCATACGGCAACAAAATCCATTATGCACACGGATACGAAGCCGGAAAGAGTTACTACGGAAGCGTTGCCAAGGTTCAGAAATCTGTAACAGATTCTTTACGGGCCGAAGCCGTAAGAATGGCGAAAGAGGCGGACCTTATCATATTTGTAGGCGGACTCAACAAAAGCCGCCATCAAGATTGCGAAGACAGCGATCGCCTGAGCTACGACCTCCCATTCGGACAAAACGAACTGTTGAAAGAGTTGCTTGACGTAACTCCCAACGTTATAACCATCATCGCCAGCGGAAACGCCGTACGTATCCCCTACCCGGAACGTATGCCGGCCATCGTACAAAGCTGGTACATCGGTTCAGAAATGGGACCGACCGTAGTAGATATATTAAACGGAACTGTCAACCCCAGCGGTAAACTCCCCATCTCCTATCCGGCACGCTTGGAAGATTGTGGAGCACACAGCTTCGGCGAAATCTCCTATCCGGGAGACGGCGTTAAAGTCGAATACAAAGACGACATTCTTGTCGGATACCGCTGGCACGACACCAAAAAGATTCCGGCCCTTTACCCCTTCGGACATGGATTGAGCTACACTACATTCCGGTATGGCAAACCGACTCTTTCAACCAAGGAAATG
>JAFUNW010000333.1 GCA_017472905.1 Bacteroidaceae bacterium | reverse complement strand
CCTCTTCCGACACGATGCAGATGTTGGGTTGTGTCTGCAGGGCACATTCGAGAGCGATGTGCGAAGCCGAACGTCCCATCAGCTTAATGAAGTGCCAGTATTTGCGAGCGGAATTACAGTCGCGCTGAATGTTTCCGATGACTTCGGAATATACTTTGCAAGCGGTGTCGAATCCGAAAGAAGTCTCGATCATGTCGTTTTTCAAGTCTCCATCGATGGTTTTGGGACATCCGATAACTTGTACGCCACATTGTTTGGCAGCATAGTACTCGGCCAAAACGCATGCGTTGGTGTTGGAGTCGTCTCCGCCGATAATGACGAGGGCTTTGATGTTCAACTCTTTGATGATTTCGAGTCCTTTTTCGAATTGTTCTTCTTTCTCAAGTTTGGTACGTCCTGAACCGATGATGTCGAATCCGCCGGTGTTGCGATATTAGTCAATGATGTCGGCAGTCAGCTCCATATAGTGGTGGTCTACCAATCCGCCCGGGCCGAGGATGAAGCCATAGAGTTTGCTATCCGGGTTGAGTTTCTTGATTCCATCGAACAAACCGGAGATGACGTTGTGTCCGCCGGGAGCCTGTCCGCCGGAGAGGATGACGCCCACGTTGATGGCGGGATATTCTGCGGCTTCTCCTTCAACAAACTGAATCAGCGGCATTCCGTAGGTATTCGGAAACAGTTTTTTAATCTCTTCCTGGTCGGCTACAGATTGGGTAGCTTCGCCTTCTTTCACTTTCACAGCACCTTTCAGAGCTTTCGGAAGCTTGGGTTGGTAGGCTGCTCTTGCAATTTGCAATGCACTTTTTGTCATAATTTACTTTTTAATTATATTGTAATGATTTTGATTTCTTCGCTGTAGGGTGGTTGATTCCCCTTAAGGCGTTGCAAATTTCGTTCTTTTTCGGAAAAATTCAAAGAAAAGCTTTAAAAAAGCGTCTTCTCGTTTCTTTTTTTCTTTTCCCCCTCTTTATTCTTGCCTTCCTCGCTCGGTTTTGCAAAGGAGAGATTACAACCTTGCCGGAATGTGAACTTCTTCTTGCGTTAATAAAGCTGATTTTTGCGAACCATTCGGCTCGCAGTGTGTTTCAAGGATGATAAAATAAAAAAATGAGTGTATGGATTGGATAATCAATTTGCTGAGAGAACATCCCGAGTTGGCCATCTTTCTGACGCTGGCTGTGGGATTTTGGATTGGAAAGCTTCGTGTGGGCAATTTCAGTCTGGGTGTTGTCACCAGTGTCTTGCTGGTGGGTGTGTTGGTGGGTCAGCTCGACATTGAGGTCGGCGGTCCGTTGAAATCGGTGTTTTTCCTCTTATTCTTGTTTGCCATAGGCTACAAGGTTGGGCCTCAGTTTTTCCGGGGGCTTCGCAAAGACGGGTTGCCGCAGGTGGGTTTTGCCGCTCTGTTGTGTGTGGTCTGTCTGTTGGTGACGTGGGGATTGGCCAAACTGATGGGGTATAATGCAGGCGAGGCAGCCGGTCTGCTCTCCGGAGCACAGACTATTTCGGCTGTTATCGGCGTGGCCGGCGATACGATTCAGAATCTCGACCTCAGCAGTCAGGAGAAACAGAACATGATAAACGTGATTCCTGTGGCTTATGCCGTAACCTACATTTTCGGAACGGCAGGTTCGGCTTGGATATTGGGAACGCTTGGTCCGCGTATGCTTGGAGGTTTAGACAAGGTGAAACAAGCTTGTCGTGAACTGGAGAAAAAAATGGGTGCAGGCGACAAAGAGGACGAACCGGGCTTCATGAGTGCTTCTCGTCCGGTAGTTTTTCGAGCCTATCAGGTAAAAAATGCCTGGTTCGATGGGGGAAAGACGGCCGGCGAATTGGAAGACTATTTTCGCACTCAAGGCAAGCGTTTGTTCGTGGAGCGTTTGCGGCGCGGGAGCAACATCATCGATGATATTCAGCCCAAGCAATCGATTCAGCAAGGCGATGAAGTCGTGTTGAGCGGTCGGCGCGAATATGCCATCGGGGAAGAAGAGTGGATTGGTCCGGAAGTGATAGACGATGCGTTGTTGAATTTCCCCGTTGAGGTACTTCCTGTGTTGGTTTCGAAGGGCGATTTCGAGGGCAAAACGTTGGGCGAACTTCGCAGCAAACCCTTTATGCACGGGGTCAGTGTGCGCCGCATTCGCCGTTCGGGAGTAAATATTCCGGTGTACGAGGGAACGACCATCGATCGGGGCGATGTCTTGGAATTGGTGGGCTTGACGCGTGAAGTGGAGGCAGCTGCTCACATGGTGGGTTATCCCGATCGTCCGGGAAACGTGACCGACATGATATTTGTGGGTATCGGCATTCTTTTGGGCGGTATTTTTGGGGCTTTGGCCGTTCGCATCGGCGGTGTTCCCATCAGCTTGAGCACGAGCGGCGGTGCGCTGATTGCCGGATTGGTGTTCGGATGGTTGCGTTCGCAGCGTCCTACAGTGGGGCACATCCCTGAAGCTTCGCTTTGGATACTCAACAACGTGGGATTGAACATGTTTATCGCCGTAGTCGGCATTTCGGCCGGTCCGAGCTTTGTGAAAGGATTTGCCGAGGTAGGTCCGATGCTCTTTGTGGTGGGAGCTGTGGCTACTGCACTGCCTTTGTTTATAGGTGTTTTGTTGGCACGCTATGTTTTCCGTTTCCATCCGGCTTTGGCATTGGGCTGTACAGCCGGAGCGCGTACGACAACGGCCGCTTTGGGAGCCATTCAAGAGTCGGTGGGCAGCGAAACTCCTGCTCTCGGATATACCGTCACCTATGCCGTAGGCAATACCCTGTTGATTATCTGGGGAGTCGTCATTGTCTTGCTCGTGTAAAACTGAATTTTCAACAATTTAATTCTTAAAATCCATGAAGTATTTAAATGAAAAAAGCGCTGTCGTGAAAGAATTCGACAGCAATCTTTCTAAAATCAGTCCGTTTGAACTGAAAAACCGTTTGATAAATTTGGCCGACGAAAGTGTGCGCAAGATGGCCCATTCGATGTTGAATGCCGGACGGGGAAATCCCAACTGGATAGCTACTCGTCCGCGTGAGGCATTCTTCGCTTTCGGACGTTTCGCGCTTGAAGAGTGTCGCCGCACGTTCGATTGGTCTGAGGGATTGGCCGGTCTGCCGCAAAAAGAGGGCATTGCCCAACGTTTGGAGGAGTTTCTCAAGAAAAATGCCGGTGAGCAAGGGATGGATTGGTTGCGCAATGCGTATAATTATATGTTGATGAACTTGGCGGCCGACCCTGACGAATTGATTCACGAATGGGTCGAAAGCGTCATTGGAGACCAATATCCCGTTCCCGACCGCATCCTGAAATATACCGAAGCAGTGGTGCGAGACTATTTGAATCACGAGTTGTGCGATGCCCGTCCGCCAAAAGGGGAAATGCAGCTCTTTGCCACCGAAGGGGGAACGGCTGCCATGTGCTACATCTTCGATTCGCTCATGCAGAACTATCTGCTGCGAAAGGGAGACAGCATTGCCTTGTTGGTTCCGGCCTTTACCCCCTATATCGAGATTCCCGAATTGAAGCGTTTCGACTTCGATGTGCTCCACATTCCGGCCTCGCGCATGAGTGAGGACGGATTGCATCTCTGGCAGTACGAAGAAAAAGATATCAACCGCCTGCGCGATCCGAAATACAAGGCGCTCTTCGTCATCAACCCGAGCAATCCGCCCAGCTATGCTCTTGCTTCCGACACGGTGAAAGCCATCAAAGATGTGGTGGAACGTTGGAATCCGAATCTGATGATTGTCACGGATGACGTGTATGCTACCTACGTACCTCATTTCCGTTCGCTTTTGGCTGAACTGCCGCGCAATACGCTGGGCGTCTACTCATTCAGTAAATATTTTGGTGCTACGGGATGGCGTGCCGCCGTCATTGCCCTCTATGCCGACAACATCTACGATGATTTGTTGGCTGCTCTTCCGCGTAAACGCCAGACGGAGTTGGCACGCAGGTATGCCAGCATTACGGCTAACCCGGCTGAAATGAAGTTTATCGACCGCATGGTAGCCGATAGCAGGCAGGTGGCATTGAATCATACTGCCGGACTCAGTTTGCCGCAGCAGTTGCAAATGAGTTTCTTCGCTGTGGAAAGCCTGATGGATACGGATAATCGCTATCGGAACCGGATGCTTAAACTTATCGAAGCCCGATTGAAAGCGTTGTGGGACAGTGCAGGTTTTACGCTCGTACCCAATACACTCAGAGCCGGTTATTACAGCGAGATAGATATGCTCGTTTGGGCACGTAAGTTCTATGGAGATGAATTTGTTGAGTATCTGAAAAAGACCTACAATCCGCTCGATGTCGTTTTCCGATTGGCTACGGAGACAGGCCTGGTCGTCTTGAACGGTGGAGGCTTCGATGGCCCGGAATGGAGCGTGCGTGTGTCGTTGGCCAACCTCAATGAAGAGGATTACGTGAAGATTGGGCAGAGCATCCGCCGCATCCTGACGGAATATGCCGACCTTTGGCACAAGGATGTGTAGGGGGATTTTCTAGGAGTTAAAGGAGTTATCGTTCGCTTTGCTCACTAGGAGTTATCGTTCGCTTTGCTCACTAGGAGTTATCACTCGCTTCGCTCGTTAGGAGAAGTTCCCTTGAGCGATAGCGAAAAAAAGCCAATGGCTTAGCATACATAAAAGCAAAACATTTGGCTAGCAGGCTTGCCTGCGCTAACTCCTTTAACTCCTAGCGAAGCGCTAACTCCTTTAACTCCTTTATCTCCTTTATCTCCTAAGAAATTATCTTTTCCCAAACCGATAATGATAATCGATGCCGAAAAGTGCACCGGCAAATGTGCTCACTTCGCCGAAAGCTACGAGGATACTGCTGTGTATAATGCCTATGGGAGGAACCATTGCTCCGGCAAACAACAGCAGAATTCCGGATAAGGTCAGCACGACCGCCATGAAGAGCTGAATGCGGCCCGGCTGACCATCGAACGATTGTTTCGTCATTCTTATCCGAGGGCTTGTCCGCCCAATACACCGGCAATGGCACCGGCTACGGCAATGATGATGCGCAACACAGTCTCCCATACCGACTTTTTTGTGTTGTTTGTTGATGCGTTGTTCATTTCTTTTGTAATCATGATGCTTCTGTTTTTGTGAAATTCCCCTGAACAGGGTTTCGAGCGAATCCGACCGATTCAGGGGAATTTCTTGTTAATTAAAATGTTCGTCACTGTTGGAGGAACCCTTCCTCCTTACGAAGAGGTCAGACGGGGTAGTTGCCTTCGTCATCTCCGCCATCGCTTCCGTTTTCATCGCCTGTGTCGGGGGTGGTGTCTTCCGAGTCGGTCGTTTCCTCTTCGATGGTTCCGCCCGTCACTTCCTTGTCGAAGTTAATCAGTTTCACTTTGGCCGCAAGCTTCTCTTTCAATTCACTTCCGGGGAGCATGCGAACGCAGATTTGCTTCACGTTGTCGGAGGTTACCTCTTCAGCTGATTGACTGCCTTTAGAGTTGATAGTCAGGTAGATATATCCCAGCGATGGCAGCTGTACGCGGTAGCCGAGGCTGACCAGGTTAATCACTTCGTTCATCGAGTCGCAAAGTACGGAGGTAATGATTCCTTCGGCGATACCGGTGCGTTCCGATACGCGCTTAGCCAACTCTTTCTCACTCAAAGTTCCTACACTCTTGATGCGTGCATAAAACAAAGGTTCCGCATCTTTCACTACCGGATTCTTCACCGGTTTTACTTGATAGAAAATTGCCATGTTACAGTTTCCTTTCTTCTTTTTGTTGTTGATAAATTTGTTTGTTCACTCTCGTAATCGATTACTGATGCAAAGGTAAACGTACTTTTCCATACGGACAACAGCCGTTTCCTGCCGGATGTCCGAAAAAGTCCCGATGTGTCCCAATCTGTCCGAGAGTGTCCCGAAATGTCCCAAGATGTCCCGAAATGTCCGAAAGTGTCCGAAAATGTTCCAACAGGTTCTTTACGTTGCTTTTCGGTTCTTTGGCGTACTTCGCGGTACTTAATGGTACTTTTGCTCCCGTTTTTTTAACGGATGTTAGGGGACGATTACAGAAGTTAGCTTTCCCGTAGCCGGATTTAACGAATATTTCGATGAAAGGAGGTTGAAAATAGTGGGAATGGGCTTTTTTTTTTACATTTCACGCCTTTTGAAAGGCTTTTTCAGGGGAGGAGAGGGAGTTTTTCCGTCCGCTCACGAAAAAAGTGCCGGTCGCTCACCGAAATCTGTTGGGCAGCAGAAGTTCGTCCGCCGTGCAGCAGAAGTTCGTCTGCTGGGCAGCAAAAAATGTTCCGCCGTGCAGCAGATTTTCTTCCGCTGTGCAGCAGATTTTCGGGAGCAAGGCTTTTCTTTTTTTATCACACACTCTTTGTCTTGCAGAGCGCAGTCGAAGCATCTTTCTTCATTCATTTTGTCATGCTGAGCGAAGCCGAAGCATCTTCTTGGCTGTTCTTTTTTCCAAGATCCTTCGACTCCGTAAACTCCGCTCAGGATGACAAATGCCGGGATGCTCTCCCTTTTTAAAGCAAAATGTTCTTGTCATGCTGAGCGAAGCCGAAGCATCTTTCTTCTTTCATTTTGTCATGCTGAGCGAAGCCGAAGCATCTTTTGGGGGTAAGCAAGAGTATCTTAGCTGTCCCCCTGTTTTAGGGGACGAGCCGTAAGGCGGAGGGGGTGGGCAAGTAAACGTAATTAATTAAGGGACTTCTTTTGTTTTTCCAAGGGTAAGGGCAAAAAAAATGGGCTGACGCTTCAGCCCGAACTTTGTTAACCTTAAATCTAATACTATGATAAACACGTTGCAAAGTTACGTGTTTCTTGGAAAAATGCAATAGTTCGTGTCGTTTGATAACACTTTTTTCGATAAAAGTGGCGATTTTAATATCCTTTTACTATAAAAACCCCGTTTTTGGTGTGAAAACAATTATTTTTTTCCTTTCATTCACAAGATTGGTAGTTTCTTTTTGAATCGGAAAAGGGAATTTTGTTGGAAAAGAGTGCTCGAAATCGTTTTTTTTGTGTAAGTTTGCACGTTTCCTCTTGGAGGGATGATGCGATAACAATAATAAAAAAGAATATAAAGATGGCATTTCAAGCAAGTAGACGTGAGTGGAGCGAACTTTACGCTTTTTTCCGTCTGTTGGCCGATGGCTATGTATGTGCAGGTACGGCGCAGGCGCAGGCTGACGAACAGAAACCTTGTCGGGTGGCTTTGGTGCAACGCGAAGAGCACGATGGAACCCGGCGATATATCTTGGAAGATGAGTATGTACACGTGATGGGCGAGAAGATCGACAAGCGTATCTTGCGCGATGACTTCGGGACGGTGGCCCTGATGGTGTTGAACCTGTTGCGTGCACCCGGCGGAGAGTCCGAACTGACTTCGCCCGATGGGGTAGAGGAGTTCCTCGATGAGGTAGGTATCTTCGATTTGGAGGCGAAGACGGACGATCGTACCGACTTCTACGTGGCTTTCTGGAGCGTGGATGCGCCGTTGATAGGCTTCCGCTCTTATTCCCGTTTGGGTGGCCTGATTCCGCTACTCGATGGCGGACGTACGGCCAACATCAAGTTTGAGCAGACGGGCGTACGATTTCCCAATCCTACGGTGAATAAGATTAATTGGCTCGAAGGGCCGAACGAGGTGCTCGACCGCATGATGATGATAGAGCGCATGGGGGGAGTGTTGAAGTACAGCGATGTGGCCGACAAGATTTTCCGTAGCAACCTGTTGATGATCGACCTCCATTTTCCGCGCATCATGGGCGAGATGCTCCGCGTGATGTATTACGAAGGCATTACGCGCATTGCGGAGTTGACGGAGCGCATCAAGGAAATCAATCCGCTGAAGATAAAAAGCGAACTTATCGGCAAACATCGTTTTTATGAATTCAAAGTGAAGCAGTTTTTGCTTGCTCTGGCTTTGGGGATGCGTCCGGCCAAGTTGTACAACGGTACGGACTCGGCCGTAGAGGGATTCATCTATACGGATGGTGATGGAGACCTCATGTGTTACCACAAGGGAGAACGCAAGCTCTTCGAGGATTTTCTCTTTCAAAACACCCGCTTGGAGAAAGGCTCTTTGGAGAAAGATAAGTATGGATACCTCGAACGCGAGAACGGACTCTATTACTTTAAACTGAACTTGAAAATAGG
>JAFUNW010000037.1 GCA_017472905.1 Bacteroidaceae bacterium | reverse complement strand
TACAGTATGTCACAGGACGAAAAGAGCGGGTGAGGTTGGAGTAAGCTTCTGAAAGAACATCATTATAAATGAATTCAAATCGGTCTCCTGTTATCCATTTTATAAAGGATGGCAGGAGACCGATTTTTTATGTGTGGTGAAACTTTTCTAAAAGCGAGAAGTCATGGAAGGGCTTCCTTTAGAATAGATTCAATCAACTGTTTCAATTTTTATGTTTTTTACAACAAAACCGTCAACATATTCTTTGGGAAATGCTGCGTTCTTAGTTACTTTCAGATCTAAATTTTCGAAATGGAAATTGCTAAGTTTATATTGATCGTCTTGTTTTCTCACATTAAAGAAGGTTCCGACTTCCATTTGGCAATTACGCATGGTAATGTGGTCGCTGTATGACATGGGCGGGTCTTTGCGGTCTTTCAGATCGAAGAACTGTTTCCAAGGCTGAATAAAAATAAACTGGTCAACATTTCCCGTAATGTTTTCTACAGTAACATATTCATATTGTTGAGGAGTATCCGGACGCATTTTCAACCAAAGTAGTCGGGTTGCTTTGTCTACTTGTATCCTACGGAGCAGAATATTGTGATTGTAAATTGATTCAGAACCAAGCGTAAGACAGCCGTGACAGAATCCATAGACACAATCTTCAATGATGATGTTTTCGTTCTTCCCGTTTCCTTCGCTCTTAGTCGGGTCATCAGCCCAAGGGCCTTTACCGCCTTTCATAGCGATGGCATCATCGTTGACGGACATAAAGCAACCTTTTACCAAAACGTTTTTGACTACATCCAAGTCGATTGCATCTGTGCTTGGCCCTTTGGAGTGGTTGGGCTTGGCCAATGAATAAATCGAGAGGTTGAGGAGCTTTACATTTTCGCTATTATAAATATGTGTAGTCCAAAAAGCTGAGTTTTGGAGTTTGACATTTTCCAATTGTACATTTTTACAATTGGAGATGTAGACTAGGCGAGGTCGTTGTTCGTCTTTGTTAGTACATTTAGGATTCCATTTGCGCCTTAGCCAGAATTGTTGGTGGTATTTTAATCCGTTTCCATCAATGGTTCCTTTTCCTGAAATCGTAAAACCATCCAACTTATCAGCGTTGATGAGTGCTCCGAAATAGGTGCAGGTTTCTCCCTCAATTCGGGTTTTCCCGAGGGGATAGTCTCCGATGAAGTCAGATCCCATCAATGTAGCTCCTTCTTCAAGGTGTAGATGGGTATTTTGTTTGAATTGCAGTCCTCCCGATATATATGTTCCTCTTGGGATAACAATTACTCCACCGCCATTTTCTGCAGCATGGTCAATGAGTGCTTGGATTTCTTGAGTTTGAACTCGTCCATTTGCAAAGATTCCATGTTCAGTCAGAATGTATTTGGTGCCTAAACTATCAATGTTTACGGCAGAAGTCTCTCGAAACCATTCCGGAATTTCCGTTCCATCGGGAAAACGGTCAATGTCTTTCTTCTTTTTTGCATAAATAGTGGGGATTGCCAAAAGTATGGCCATTGCTAGAATAATAAATCTTTTCATGAAATCTTAATTTAAGCTTTGTTTATGTGATATTCTGTTTTTTTTCTCAACGGCAAAGTTACAAATATTTTGCAGACATGCAATTACTTCCTCTTTATAAAGCTAAAAAAGTTACTTTTTTTATGGTGGGAAAGAAATATTTGGTTATTTTTGCGAACATTATTTTTTGGATAGCTATTCTTGTGCGGCATATTTCTTTGGGCAATGTATCCGTATGACGTGTTTCAACTTAATTAAAATTGTATGAAGACCCATTTTTTTCTTATTGCTTGTATCTTGTTTTTATGTAGTAACTCGCTTTGTGCACAAAAGCGCAAGGGACAAACGGGCAAGGAACCTTTGTTTGGGAAAGAGTTGGCTTCATACACAGTGACTTCCAATGAACTTTCCGGTGCGTGCTTCTATTTGGTTGGTGGGCATGGAGGTCCGGATCCGGGAGCGATAGGCATTTATCAAGGCAGGCAATTGCATGAAGATGAATATGCTTACGATATAGTTTTGCGGTTGGCTCGTGAACTGATGATGCGTGGAGCTAAGGTGCATATGATAATACAAGATAAGAAAGATGGTATTCGTTCTGGAAATATCTTGGCCAACAGTAAACGGGAAACCTGTATGGGAAGAGCGATTCCGTTGAATCAAGTGGAGCGTTTGAAGCAACGTTCACGTAAAATCAATGAACTTTATCGGAAAGACAAAAGTAAATATAAACGTGCCATATTTGTACATGTTGACAGCCGGAGTGCCGGAACTCAAACAGATGTCTATTTTTATCACGCTCCGGGTAGTTCGAAAGGAGAGCAGTTGGCCAAGAATCTTCAGAAGACATTTACACAAAAGTATGCCAAGCATCAACCGGGACGTGGCTTTAGCGGAACGGTAAGCGAACGTGGCCTGTATGTACTTAGGAATACAACTCCGGTTGGAGTTTTTCTGGAATTGGGTAATATCCGTAACAAGCAAGATCAGAAGCGTTTGGTCATACCGAATAATCGTCAGGCTTTGGCCCGTTGGATTGCTGATGGTATAGTGGCTGACTATAAGAAGAAGTAGCTGAGAGGTATTTTTTCAAAATGAACATCGTGTAATCCGATGATTATTATTACTTTTGCACGCAATTTCCGTTTCTATTGGAAAGAAGCGGTTGTAGAATCGAAATAAAATATTAACAGACAGATAAAATGGAATTAGCAAGTAAATACAATCCCGCAGATGTGGAAGCCAAGTGGTATCAATATTGGATGGACAATAAACTTTTTAGTTCAAAGCCGGATGGTCGAGAAGCTTATACTATCGTTATTCCGCCGCCCAATGTTACCGGAGTTCTTCACATGGGACACATGCTGAATAATACCATACAGGATATTTTGGTGAGACGTGCACGCATGGAAGGGAAGAATGCCTGTTGGGTTCCCGGTACAGACCATGCATCGATTGCAACTGAGGCCAAAGTGGTGAATAAGTTGGCACAACAAGGAATCAAAAAGACAGACCTGACGCGCGAGGAGTTCTTGAAACATGCTTGGGAATGGACCGAAGAGCATGGGGGAATTATTCTGAAGCAGCTTCGTAAGTTGGGAGCCAGTTGCGATTGGGAGCGTACCGCTTTCACGATGGATGATGCCCGCAGCGAGAGCGTTATCAAAGTATTTGTAGATTTATATAATAAAGGACTGATTTATCGCGGTGTGCGTATGGTCAATTGGGATCCCAAAGCCTTGACTGCATTGAGCGATGAAGAAGTTATTTATAAAGAGGAGAACAGCAAACTTTATTACCTTCGTTACAAGGTTGAGGGGGATGCTGAAGGGCGCTATGCTGTTGTCGCAACGACACGTCCCGAGACCATAATGGGAGATACTGCAATGTGCATCAATCCCAATGACCCTAACAATGAATGGTTGAAAGGGAAAAAAGTTGTAGTTCCTTTGGTTGGTCGTGTAATCCCTGTTATAGAAGATGATTATGTAGACATCGAGTTCGGTACCGGATGTTTGAAGGTTACGCCGGCTCACGATGTGAACGACTATATGTTGGGAGAGAAATATAATTTGGCTTCCATAGATATATTCAATGACAATGGAACATTGAGCGAAGCTGCCGGATTGTATGTCGGTATGGATCGTTTC